>JARRJX010000290.1:1389-5441 GCA_037388645.1 Chloroflexota bacterium | reverse complement strand
CTGCCAGCTTCCGCTCACGCAGGCGACCGCTTACCATATACCACAGGCCGTCCCACGCCCCACGCAGCAGCGCGGCCAGAAGGTCGGCCTGGCGGGCGGCCAGCATCGAGAAGGCGTAATAGGCGAGGAACAGGTTCGAGAACAGCAGGGAAAACAGCGCCTTCTCGATGCTGGCCGCCCGCCGGGCCGACCTGCTGGCCGCGCTGCTGCTTGGGGCGTGGGACGGCCTGTGGTATATGGTAAGCGGTCGCCTGCGTGACCGGAAGCTGGCAGGATGATCGATCTCAGCGTGGTGATCCCGGCCTATAACGAGGCCGACGTGCTGGGCGCGACGGTCGAGGAGGCGCTCGCCTGGCTGGAAAGCTCCGGCCTGCGCCACGAGCTGATCGTCGTCGACGACGGCAGCGCCGACGACACCTACGAAGTCGCCCAGGCCGCTGCCCGCCGGAACGGGGCGGTGCGCCCTGCCCGGCTCTCGCACAACGCCGGGAAGGGCTTTGCCCTCAAGTTTGGCGTGGCCTATGCCACCGGTGAGCACATCGCCTTCCTCGACGCCGACCGTGACATCTACCCCGACCAGCTTGGCGTGCTCTGGGAGGCGATGGCCCAGACCGGCGCGGACGCGGTCGTCGGCTCGAAGCGTCACCCCTCCTCGCAGATCAGCTACCCGCTCTCCCGCCGGGTGATGAGCCTGGGCTATTACCTGATGATGCGCCTGATGTTCGGCCTCCCCCTGGGCGATACCCAGGCCGGGATCAAGCTCTTCCGCCGGGCGGTGCTGATGGACATCCTGCCCCGCCTGCTGATCAAGCGCTTCGCCTTCGACCTGGAGCTGCTCGCCTGCGCCCATCGCCTCGGCTACCGGGTGAGCGAGGCCCCGGTGCGGATGGCCTTCCAGCGCGGGGGCAGCCGCGTCACCTGGCGTGACGTGCAGACCGTCGGCGTCGATACGCTGGCGGTGTTCTATCGGCTCCGTATATTGCGTTATTATGACAACATGAGGCGCTCGTGATCGGATACTTCGTACAGGGGTTGGCCCTGGGCTTCAGCGCGTCGGCCACGCCCGGCCCGGTTATGGCCTACCTGATCTCCCAATCCCTCCGCAACGGCTGGCGCAGGACGCTGCTCGCCGCCTTCGCCCCCCTGCTCAGCGATTCGCCGATCATCGCCCTCGTCCTGCTGATCCTGACCCATCTCCCCGGCTGGTTCCTGGCGGGGCTCAAGGTCGCCGGGGGACTGTTCATCCTCTATCTGGCCTGGGGGGCGTATGCCAGCTTCCGCCAGGCTGATGACGAGCTGGCCGCCGCCCTGGAGCCGGAAGCCGGGCGGCAGAGCGTGCTCCACGCCGCCCTGATGAACCTGCTGAATCCGAACCCCTACATCTTTTGGGGCACGGTCGGCGGCCCGATCCTGCTCGAAGGCTGGCGGCTCGCCCCGGCGCTGGGCGGCGCGTTTCTGATCGGCTTCTACCTGGTGCTGATCGGCGGGCTGATCCTGCTCGTGATCGTGTTTGGGATGCTGGGGCAGGCCAGCCCGCGCGTCTCGCGGGTCTTGAGCGGTGTCTCGGCCCTCGTGCTGCTCGCCTTCGGCGGCTACCTGTTGGCGAGCGGCGTCGCCGCGCTGCTGTGAGTGGATTCAGGCGCTATAATGTTCGATGGGGGATACCGCCGCAGATTGATGAACTTTGACTATTTGACTCGGCCACGGTCAAGGGCTTTTCTCCGCCGCAGGCGGAGCCAGAGCAAAGCTCTGGTAGTGCCCGCAGGGTACTTTTTATTTCAAGCGACTTTAGTCGCCCCGCAGGTTTCAACCTGCGGCCTAGGATGACATCATGTTGTTACGGCTGCTCACACCGGGGATCGGGATCAAGCGCTGGCTGCTGCTGCTGATTGTCAGCATCGCCGCGCTGAGCTATGGGGTTGGCTCGTTCCTGCGTAACCTGATCTACCGCCCCGGCGTGGAGCTTCCCCTGCTGGTGCGGGCGATCACCCTGCAAAGCATCCCCAACCCCTACCGTGACATCGGCCTGATCGCCTTCGGCCTGCTGTTCGCCCTGATGGGGGCCTATGGCCTGCTGCGCGCCCTCACCGCGCCCTTCCCCGTGCCCGCCTCCGGCGGCGAGTGGATGCGCAGCGTGATCCGCTACCAGAAGCTCCAGCGCGGCCCCTCGATCACCGTCGTGGGCAGCGGGGCGGCCCTGGCCGATGCCCTGCGCGAGTTGAAGCTGCTCACCCACGACCTGACCGCCGTGTTCGCCGTGGGCCAGGAAAGCCTCCACCCGGCCAGTATTTTGGAAGCCGCCCGCCCGCTGACCCTCAGCCTTTCCGAGTTGGAGCCAGTCATGGAGCGCATCCTCTCCCATCCGGTCGATATGGACGGCGAAGGCGAGCACAACGTGGGCGACGTGTTCCTGCGGGCGGCGGTGGCGGCAGAGGGCGACCTGGAGGCCGGGCTGGCCGCCGGTGGGCAGGTTTTGGCCGTCCATGGGCAGGTGATCCCGGCGGTCGTGCCCGGCGAGGTCGGCGGAGAGCCGCGTGCCTCCTACCGCGCCGTGCGCGCCATCATGGACTGCGACCTGCTGCTCGTCGTCCTCGGCGACCTCCCCCACCTGGAACAGGCCGTCCTCGGCTGCGAGCCGCTGCGCAGCGCGCTGCGCCTCTCCCGTGGGATGCGCCTGGGATTGCTGCCCCCCGGCGGCGCGCTGCCCCCGACGGATGAAGGCGGTTCTCCCGTGCTCGGCGCGGATTTGCTCGACTTCGTGCTTGCCGACGACGATTCGGCCCGCCCCCGGCCCAACCTGCGCCGCGCGATCCACAGCGCCGCCCGCCTCGATGGCCTGCGTGTGGTGCGCTTCCCGCTGGTCGAGCGGGGCGCGGAGGGCGGCGGCGCGTCCCGCCTCGCCGAGGCGGTCGGCGGCTTCTACCAGACCATGCTCCCCCGCCACATGGCGCGCTGGCGCGTCTGATCGGTGCTCCTCTCATCGGCGGGTGCCTTGCGCTTGGCTTTTCCCCCCTCCACCCGTGGAGAGGGGCAGGGGGTGAGGTTTTTCGTTTGCCACGTTGAGCGGCACCTGAATCCCCCCCACATTTATCCCCCCGTACCGAACTGTGCTATCATGTGAGCCATCAACCCCGTAAAGGAATGGGAGGTGGACGGCATGCGGCCAAGGCGAACGCTTGGCACCGAGTTGTGGCGCGAGCTGGTCGATAATCTGGATACCGGCCTGGTTGTCTTCAACGACCACGGCGTGGTGATCTACGCCAACCGCGAGGCCGGACGCCTGCTCGGCTACCCCCCGCGTGACGTGCTCGACCTCGACCGGGAGGACTTCGCCGCGCTCATCTCCCCCGCCCGGCTCGACGGCGCGAATTTCGTCAGCCTGCTGCTGCCGGGCCGCTTCGCGGAGCAGGAGGGGCGCGTCTTCCAGGTCGTCACCAGCGACCGCCGCCTGGAGGTCTCCGCCCAGACCTTCGACCTGGAGGGTGGGGCGGTGCTCGTGCTCTCCCTGCGCGGGGCCGCCCACTGGCGCGCCGAGCTGATCGCCGAGACCGTGGCGGTCGAGCTGGAAACCCCGCTCAACTTCGCCGCCAGCTACAGCGAGGTGCTGCTCTCCCGTCTGGAGAGCGGCGACGCCCACCCCTGGGAGCTGCGCGACTTCGCCCGCATCATCCACGAGGGCGTCGAGCGGAGCCTGTCCGTCTGGGAGAGCCTCACCCGCCTCTACCAGGCCGATCCGGCGGGCAAGTCCACCTGGGATTTCCAGCCGCTCGACCTGATGGACTTGGTGCAGAAGGAGGCGGAAGAGGTCGTGGTGAACAGCCCCCAGACCCCCTACCTGATCCAGCTTCACGTCGACGAGGCCCTGCCCCCGGTGCGCGCCTCGGCGGCCCACCTGGGCGCGGCGCTCGCCGTGCTGCTCGGCTGGGCCACGCGTGAGGTCTACCCGGAGGCGCTGATCGTTCGCCCGCACGCCACCCCGCGCTGTCTCCAGCTCGACCTGGCCAGCGAGAAGCCCGTCTCCTTCGGGGAGTACGACCTGGACGACCTCCCCC
>JARRJX010000290.1:0-1375 GCA_037388645.1 Chloroflexota bacterium | reverse complement strand
ACCTCCCCCTGGCGATTGTCGAGGGGGTGATCCGTCAGCACGGCGGGCGCATCTGGGCGGGTGAGCCGGGCAGCCCCCCGCTGATCCTCAGCCTCTCCCTCCCGCTGAGCGATACCCCGCCGCCGGAATAGAACAACCGTTCACTTGCCCCGAATAATCCACTCGCTTACACTACAATTCGAATGGGCTGTCAGGGGGATGGGCCTCTGGCGTGGGGGGATCGCCTGGACTTCGTCGATGAAGCCCGCGCTGGCCCGGAGGCTGGTAGCTAAAGGGAGCCATGATGAGTGAGGAATTGATGCCCCACCCTGAGGGTAGGGAGGACGACCCCGGCGCGGGCGAATCGCCTGATCTGTCCGCCGCCGGAGAGGAGCGCGCGCCGGGCGCACCGCAGGAAGCCGGGGTAGAGCCGGAAGCGCCGCCCGCTGAAGAAGCGCCGCCCGTCGAAGAGGCACCATTGCCCGACGCCGCCGCTGAGGCCGCGCCGCCGATCCTGCTCGGCCCCGGTCAAGGCGAAGCCGGGCCAGCCGTGCCGCAGGAGGCCGCGCCGGAGCCTGAAGCGCCGCCCGTTGAGGAACCCTCCCCGCCGGAGGCCGTCCAGGAGGAGCCGCCTGCCGGAGAGGCCCCCGCCGGGCCGGACGAGACTCAGTTCGAAGCGCCCGCCCTGGCGGCACAGGCCGCCGGGGAAGGCGAAGCGCCCGCCGGGCCTGACGCCCTGGACGACGAAGCGACCGTCGAGGAGCGCATCGTATTCGAGGGAGAGAGCGAGGCGGCGGAGGAAGAGACGCCGGAGTGGCAGGACGCGGACGAGGTGCCGACCTGGCTGGAGTTCGACGACGACAGCACCCGCCAGCACGAGCGCCCGGAGGGGGCGCATCCCACCCCCACCTCGGACATCTTCGCCACGCTGGCCGAGCTGCCCGGCCTGGAGCCTGAGCCGTCCACCCTGATCCGTGGGCGCGCGGGCAGGCGCGCGCGGAAGAACGCAGACATGGCCTCCGGCGCGGGCGATGAAGGGAGCTTCCGGCGGCGCACCGTCGTCCTGCTGATCTTCGCCTCCATCTTGATGTGTGTCGTCATCCTGGGCGGTCTGTATGCCCTCTATCTCCTGACCGGCAGCGTGCCGGACCAGGTCGCCCGCTTTGTCCCCCCCACGCTGGGGGCTTCGACGCTGGGGACTTCCACGCCTGCCTCGTCCGATGGGCGCGCCGCCAGTCCCACCCCCAGCCCGACCGTCACCCGCACCCCCACCGCCGAAGAGCAGGAGCCAGCAGAGAGCGCCACGCCCGCGACCGTCGTGATCGGCGTCACCGCCCTGCCGACCAACACCGCCATCCCGATCGATACCCCGACGCCCATCCCGACCGGCACGCCC
>JARRJX010000289.1:0-4059 GCA_037388645.1 Chloroflexota bacterium | reverse complement strand
CTGGAGAAAAGCCCCGAGTACATCCACACCTACCGCATCACGCCCCTCTCGCTGTGGACCGCCGCCTCGACCGGGCAGACGGCCGAGGCCATCCTGGAGGGACTGGAGCGCTTTAGCAAGTACCCGCTCCCCGGCAACGTGCGCGTCGACATTGAGGATTACATCTCCCGCTACGGCAGGGTGAAGCTGGTCCGCCGCAACGGTGATGTCGTGCTCTCGTCCGAAGACGCCGCCCTGATTGCCGAGATCGCGCGCCACAAGCAGCTCGCGCCGTACATCCTAGCCCGCATCGATGCGCTCACCCTACAGGTGGACCCCGCCCGGCGCGGGCACATCAAGCAGGCGCTGGTCAACATCGGCTACCCGGCCGAGGACCTGGTCGGCTACGTCAAGGGCGAGGCGCTGGAGATCCACCTGCGGCAGATCACCATCCACGACAGGCCCTTCGCCCTGCGCGACTACCAGCAAGAGGCGGCCGACCTGTTCTACGCCGGGGGCGCCGCCCACGGCGGGTCTGGCGTCATCGTGCTCCCCTGCGGGGCGGGCAAGACGATGGTCGGCATGGCGGTGATGGAGGAGATGCAATGTAACACGCTGATCCTGACCCCCAACACGGTCGCTGTGCGCCAGTGGATCGACGAGCTGGTGGACAAGACGACGCTGACCGAGGAGCAGATCGGCGAGTACACAGGCCAGCGCAAGCAGATCCGCCCCGTGACCATCTCCACCTACCAGACGATGACGTATCGCAAGCGGGGCACCAAGGGCCGCGATCTACCCATCGTCGAAGAGTTCCCCCACTTTGAGCTGTTCGACCGGCGCAACTGGGGCCTGATCGTCTACGACGAGGTGCACTTGCTGCCGGCACCCGTTTTCCGCATCACCGCCGAACTGCAGGCCCGCCGTCGCCTGGGGCTGACCGCCACGCTGGTGCGCGAGGACGGGCGCGAAGAGGACGTCTTTTCCCTCATCGGCCCCAAGAAGCACGACGTGCCGTGGAAGGACCTGGAGAAACAGGGCTGGATCGCCACGGTGGAGGTGACCGAGATCCGCATCCCGCTGCCGCCCGAGCTGCGCATGACGTACGCCGTCACCGAGGAGCGCCAAAAGTACCGCGTCGCCGCCGAGAGCCCGGCCAAGTTCGACGTGCTGGATGAACTACTGGCCAAGCACCCCGACGAACAGCTGCTCATCATCGGCATGTACCTGGACCAGCTGGCGGAGGTACAAGCGCGGTACGGCTACCCGATCATCACCGGCAAGACAGCGGTGCGCGAGCGGCGCAAGCTGTACCGGCAGTTCAAGACGGGCGAGGTTCAGCGTCTGATCGTCTCCAAGGTGGGCAATTTCGCCATCGACCTGCCCGACGCCAGCGTGATGATCCAGATCAGCGGCACGTTCGGCAGCCGGCAGGAGGAGGCGCAGCGCCTGGGCCGCATCCTGCGCCCCAAGCAGGACGGCGCGCTGGCCCACTTTTACACCCTGGTCAGCAAGGACACCAAGGACCAGGATTTCAGCGCTAACCGCCAGCTGTTCCTCACCGAGCAGGGATACCGGTATACCATCCTGTACGATCACGAGGTAGCGGATCACGAGCCGGCGCAATGTGGAGAAGGAAACAAATGAGAAGAGGCAATAGAAGCGCTCAACCCGTCACACTGAGAGGTTCGCTGGAGAACTATACCGTCCCGCCGCTCAAAAAGCTGGCGGGGCTGTTGGCCACCAACCTACCCACCCGCAAAGCCGACCTGGTGTCCCTCATCCAGCGCGAGCTGGAAAACGCCGACCGGCTGCGCCAACTGTGGGACGAGCTCGACACATTGCAACAGGCCGCCGTCGCCGAAGCCGTGCACAGCGCCGGCGGCTTTGAAGCGGCTCCCTTCCGGGCCAAATACGGCGGCGATCCCGAATGGGGAGAAAAGAGTCGCTACGGAGAGTTGAAGAAACCATCTCTCCTGTGCCTGTTCATCCAACACGACAGGCTAGTGCCGCGCGACCTGAAGAAGCGGCTCGGGGCATTCGTGCCGCCGCCGCGCCGGCCGGAAGTGCGAACCGGGGAAGAGTTGCCCGCCACCGTCTCCCAAACCTACAGCGTCTACGATTACGAGTCCCGACAAAGCAAGCAGTACACCGAGGAAGTCGAGGTCGTCCGCTGCGAGACCGAACACACGGCGCAGCACGACGTGCACGCCGTCCTGCGCTTGATAGACGCCGGCAAGATCCGCGCCAGCGATAGGACAAAACGAGTGAGCGCAGCTGGGGCCAGGGCCATCACCGGGATACTACAGGGCGGGGACTTTTATCCGCCCGAGGAAGACGAGGACGTGTGGACCACCGATCCTGGCCCTATGAAGGCCTTTGCCTGGCCGTTGATCCTGCAAAGTGCCGGTTTGGCCGAGTTGGCCGGAAAAAAACTACAACTGACGTCAGCCGGCAAAAAGGCCCTTTTGTCGCCCCCTCACCAGGCCATCGAAAGATGCTGGACGCGCTGGCTTGGGACCAGGCTGCTCGACGAGTTCAACCGCGTACACGCGATCAAGGGGCAGACGAAGAAACGCGCGCTCACAGCGGTCGCCGATAGACGAGACGTGATCGCAGAGGCCCTGGCTAATTGCCCGCCTCACGAGTGGATCGCCTTTGACGAATTCTCCCGTTTCATGCGCGCGTCGGGTTTCAGATTCGAGGTGGCCCGCGACTCATGGGCGCTCTATATCACCGATCCCAACTATGGCAGCCTGGGGTACGAGGGGTACGGAGGATGGCACATTCTGCAGGAACGCTACATGATGGCCTTTTTGTTCGAGTACGCGGCCACGCTGGGCCTGATCGACGTGGCCTACATCCACCCGTCAGGCGCACGATCTGATTACGGCCGGATTTGGGGCACCGACGACCTGGACTGCCTGAGCCGCTACGACGGCCTGCTGTACCTGCGCGTCAACGGTCTGGGGGCCTGGTGCCTGGGCCTGACACAGGAATACATCCCCTCGCCGCTCGAGGAACGGCAGGCGCTCAAGGTGCTGCCCAACATGGAGATCGTCGCCACCGAGCCGCTTCCACCTGGTGACACGCTCATTTTAGAACAGTTCGCCGAGCAGACCTCGGACGCCGTCTGGAGGATCGACCAGGCGCGGCTGCTGGAAGCCGTGGAACAGGGCCACGCGATAGATCGCATGGAGGACTTCCTGAGAGCGAGGAGCGACGGCGAGATACCTGACAACGTGCAGGTCTTTTTCCGCGAGGCGGCCGACCGGGCATCGCGCCTTGCGGACCTGGGCGCCGCCCGACTGATCGAGGCCCACGACGCTGCGCTGGCCCAGCTCATCGCCAACGACGGCACCCTGCGCTCACTGTGCCTGCTGGCCGGAGAGAAGCACATCGTCGTACCAGAAGAAAACGAGGCTGCTTTCCGCCGCGCCCTCCACGACCTGGGTTACGGGCTACCCGGAACACCGACAGACTGACCTATGCCAACATTGGAAACGCTCACCTACGACGATCTGAAGAGCATCATCAATACAAAGAGCCTCGGCCGGGCGCGCGGCTACCTGGGCCGGGTGCGGAACGCCGCCCGCCAGGGCAACACGCTCAACGCCGAGGTGCAGGGGTCCCGCCTGTACCAGGTCGAGGTCGACGTGGCGCCCTCCGGCATCAGCGCCCGCTGCTCCTGCCCCTACGACTGGGGCGGGTACTGCAAGCACGTCGGCGCGGTGCTGCTCAAGTGGATCGCAGCGCCGGGGGCTTTTAGCGGCACGGACGCTCCCGCCCCCACCCTAGAAGGCTATCCCATCGCGGTCACGCCCGTGGAACCACCGCCCAGCCACCAGCCCGCCGAAAGCCCCTGGTGGTTCCGCAGCACCTTTGATAGCCGCCGGGCGGCAGACGAGGAGCTGCTGCGAAACGGGTTGGAGGACATCGTGGTGCAGGAGCTGCGCGGGATAGCCAGGGAGCGCGGCTGGACCGTGCGCGGCACGCGCAAGGCCAAGATCGTGCAGCAGCTTGCCGCCAAGATCGCCGATCCCGACCATGCGCGCAAAGCCTACCTCGATCTCGACCCAG
>JARRJX010000288.1:0-4060 GCA_037388645.1 Chloroflexota bacterium | reverse complement strand
CCTGCTGCGCGATCGAGATGATGAGCGCCCAGGCATCGCACTACGACATGTCGCGCTTTGGTATGGAGTTGATGCGGGCCTCACCCCGCCAGAGTGACCTGATGATCGTTGCCGGGCGGGTCAGCCGCAAGATGGCCCCGGTGCTCCGCCGCCTGTACGACCAGATGCCAGCCCCTAAGTGGGTGCTGGCGATGGGCGACTGCTGCAGCTGCGGCGGCGTCTTTAATAACTACGCCATCCTGCAAGGGGTGGACGAAGTTGTCCCGGTGGACGTTTACGTCGCCGGATGCCCGCCCCGCCCAGAACAGCTGATGCATGGCATCCAGCTACTTCATGAGAAGGTTATGAAAGAAAAGGTCTTCAGCAAGTAGCTGAACCCCTTCACTGTTAAATCATACCTGCGGTTCCACGCAGGTTTCGTTTGTAGATGGATAGGTCCCGATGAGCGATTTGTTGTCACTCGCCAGGAAGATAGACGACCGATTCCCGGAGGTCGTGCAGGAAATTGTCGAATTTCGCGGGGATGTCACGCTGGTGATCAACCGTTCGGCGTTGATCGAGGTGTGCACCTTCTGCCGCGACGACGAGGCGCTACAGATGAACCGCCTTTCTTCGCTCTCCGGGGTCGATTACTGGCCGGAGGAGCCGCGTTTCGCCGTTCACTACGTGCTGCACTCCCTGGCGCTTAACCACGAGTTGCGGCTGAAAGTCTACGCCCCCGGCGACCACCCCGTGGTGCCCAGCCTGACCGCCCTGTGGAAGGGGGCCGATTGGCCGGAACGCGAGGCGTATGACATGTTCGGCATCACCTTCGAGGGTCATCCGAACATGCGCCGCATCCTGATGCCTCATGACTGGACGGGCTATCCGCAGCGCAAGGATTATCCGCTGGGTTATGAAGAAGTGGAATTTACGTTTAACTTCGAGCGTGTTCAGAGCAAGAAGCCGTTCCCGCGGGAATAAGGTGAAATCCGGATGTCGAGAGAGATGGTAAGGACAGCCATGCGATGACACTCACCCCAGACGACCTGACGCATGCAACTGAGATCGAGTCCGATCATGAGACCGTCGAACTGGCGCTAGAAGAGCTGCGCGGGCGTGTCACCGACCGGGCTTTTACCGGCGAGACGCTCCTGCTCAATATGGGGCCGCAGCATCCCAGCACGCACGGCGTGCTGCGCGTCTTGTTAGAGCTGGAGGGTGAGACGGTCATCACCGCCCAACCGGAAATCGGCTACCTCCATACCGGCATTGAGAAGAACATGGAGGCCAAAACCTACGAAAAAGCCCTGGTCATGACCGACCGGATGGACTATCTCAACAACCTGGGCAACAACCTGACCTACTGCCTGGCAATCGAAAAAATAGCTGAGCTGGACGTGCCTCCTCGCGCGCAGTATATGCGCGTGATCCTGGCCGAGCTTCAACGCATCTCTAGCCATTTGGTCTGGCTCGCCACCCACATCCTCGACCTGGGCGCGACCAGCGTGATGCTCTACTGCTTCCGCGACCGGGAGCACATCGTCGACATGTTCGAGATGCTCTCCGGCCAGCGGATGATGACCAGCTACATCCGCCCCGGCGGGCTGTGGCGGGATCTCACCGAGGATTTCCTGCCCGCCTTACGCAAATACCTGGATTATCAGCCCAAAAAGCTGGACGACTACGAGCGCCTGCTCGATAACAACCCGATCTTCCTGGAGCGCACGAAGGGCGTCGGCGTGGTCACGCAGGAGATGGTGCTTGATTGGGGTATGACCGGCCAGATGGCGCGCGGCAGCGGGATCAACTACGACATCCGCAAGGCGTCGCCTTATACCGGCTACGAGCGGTTCGAGTTTGACGTGCCCCTCCGCACTGAGGGCGACGTGTATGCCCGGTACATCATCCGGATCGAGGAGATGCGGCAGTCGCTGCGCATCATCCGGCAGGCGATGGACAACCTGCCCGACGGCCCGTTCCGCAGCAATAACCGTAAATACGTGCCGCCGCCCCGCTCCGAGCTAGGCACCAGCATGGAGGCGGTGATCCACCACTTTAAGCTGTGGACGGAGGGCTACAGCCTGCCCCCCGGCGAAGTCTACGTGCGCACCGAATCGCCTAAAGGCGAGCTGGGCGTTTACCTGGTGAGCGATGGCGGGCCGAAGCCGCACCGCGTTCACTTCCGCACGCCGTCTTTCTGGCATTTGCAGACGCTGGGAGAAGTCTCCAAAGGATACCTGGTCGCCGACCTGGTGGCGGTCCTGGGCAGCATCGACTTCACGCTCGGCGACTGCGACCGTTAGCAATTTAACTGACTATCCGATACCAGATTTCCGTATCGATCTGAGATGAGGCGAGTATGGCCTTATTGTACACACGTAAAGCAGACGTAGAACATCACCTCGCGAAGTACCCAGACAAACGTTCGGCAATAATGCCGCTCCTGTTCATCGCTCAAGAGGAATACGGCCACATCACCGACGAGGCAATGCAGGAAGTGGCCGATCTGCTCGACCTGGACATCACACACGTACGGGGGATCGTTGGCTTCTATACGATGTACTACGACCGGCCCATCGGTCGGCACCTGCTGTACATCTGCACCGACCTGCCCTGCGCGCTGCGTGGGGCGGAGGAATTCAGCGAGCACGTCTGCCAGCGACTCGGCATCGAGCCGGGGGAGACGACCGAGGACGGCATCTTCACTGTGGAGAACGTGATGTGCATCGGCGCATGCGACCGCGCGCCGGTGATGCAGGTCAACTTCCAATTCCACGAGAACCTGGACTTCGAGCAGGTGGACAGGCTGCTTGAGGGGCTGAGGCGTGAGATTAAAGTCACCGAGCCGTATCGGAATGAGTGACTTCGAGCGGATCGTCGCCCTGTGGGAGGCCGCCGGGTTGTCGCACAAGCCCAACGGGCGTGACACGCGCGAGGCGTTCGCCCGGCAGTTGAAGAGCGGCCTGCAGACGGCGATCGGCGTGGAGAACGAGGCGGGCGAGCTGGTGGGCGTGGTGCTGACCACCCACGACGGGCGTAAAGGCTGGATCAACCGGCTGGCCGTCCACCCGGACTACCGGCGGCAGGGGATCGCCCGCTCGCTGGTCGCCGCCGCCGAGGAGCGGCTCCGGGAGCAGGGGATCGAGATATTCGCGGCGATGGTCGAGCCGGACAACGACGAATCGGCGGCCCTGTTCGCCGCCGCCGGATACGCAGACTGGCCCGGCATGCATTACTTCAGCAAACGCGACCGACCTGACATTTAACAGCGGTGGAACCATTCAAGGCACGGCGATGACCCATATTCTACTAAGAGAACTCGACATTCCCGGTATCGACGACATCGAGGTTTACCTCGCCAACGATGGCTATGAAGGCTTGCGTAAAGCTATCGCCGATCACACCCCGGACGAAGTGATCGACCTGGTCAAAGCTTCTGGCCTGCGAGGTCGGGGCGGGGCGGGCTTCCCGACCGGCACCAAGTGGAGTTTTATCCCCAAAGACATCTTCCCCAAGTACGTCACCGTCAATGCCGACGAGAGCGAGCCGGGCACCTTTAAAGATCGTCAGTTGATGGAGAATAACCCCCAGCAGGTGATTGAAGGCGCGCTGATCTGCGCCTATGCGATCCAGGCCGAGACGGTCTACATCTACATACGCGGCGAGTATTGGGACATCGCCGACCATCTGGACGAGGCGATTAAGCATGCCCGCGAGCACGGCTTCATCGGGAAGAACATACTCGGCTCCGGTTGGAACTGCGAGCTTTACACTCACCGGGGCGCGGGGGCCTACATCTGTGGTGAGGAAACGGCCCTGCTCGAATCGCTGGAAGGCAAGCGCGGCCAGCCCCGCATCCGCCCGCCCTTCCCGGCGGTGGCCGGACTGTACGCCAAGCCGACCGTCATCAACAACGTCGAGACGCTGTCAAACCTGCCCTACATTCTGAGGGAGGGCGTTGACACTTACCGTCAGCTTGGCACCGACGAAAGCCCCGGTCCCAAGATATTCTGCCTGAGTGGGCACGTCAACAACCCCGGTAACTACGAGCTGCCCATGGGCGGGGATACCACGCTGC
>JARRJX010000287.1:0-6123 GCA_037388645.1 Chloroflexota bacterium | reverse complement strand
TTACGTCGTACCGGCAGGATGCAGGCTCCCCTCCCGGTGGGCGGTGTGGGAGATCGAAGCGAGCCGGGTGACGCCGGACGGCGTGCCCGCCGGGTGCAGGGGGTTGCCGCATTCGCTGCACACGTGAACGTCGGACGCGTAGGACAGCCCGCAGCCATCGCACACGTTCTGGCGGGGGCCGACCGCATTGACGACCAGCCCGCGCGCGACGTCCAGGTCGAGGTTGGCCGCCGTCAGATCGCGGATCAGGTAGTCGATGGGCATCCCCCCTTCCAGGCGCTGGCGGGCGGAGTTCAAGATGGTCGCCAGAGAACGCTGCGGCTGGACGACCAGCGCCTCGCGCCGCATCTCGCGCACCCTGGGCACGAACGACAGGCCGCAGGACTGGCACTCGATGAACTCGCCGATCTGGGTGAGCGGCACGACCGGGATGAAATACAGGGTGAAGTAGCGAACCGCCCGCTTGAGGTGATACTCACGCTCCGCCTGGCACTTGGGGCAGAAGAACTCGCCTTCCTCGATCTTGCGGTGTTTGACTTTGGTTCCAACGATAATCATCACATACTCTTCCTAAAAGCGACCCATCATCACCTGACGTTACCAGTACAACTGATCAATAATTAGAAAAACGCACTGTAAACACTTGCTGCCCGGCGGCTCATCCGTCTTACCTGTCTGACTCCTCGTCATCGATGAACGACACCACCATCTCGAACCGCCCCAGCCTCACCCGGTCTTTGTGGTGGAGCGGCGCTGGCTCTCTGGGCGCGAGCCGCGCCCCGTTCAGCAACGTCCCGTTCGTGCTGCCTAAATCGAGCAGGTAGAGGTCTGGCCCGGAGCGGCGGATGGCGATGTGCAGCCGCGAGACGCCATACTCCCAGGCGCGTAAGTCGTTCAGGTTGACCGTCGGCTGCACGCTGGTGTGCCTGTCCGCCCGCCCAACCGTCACCTCTCCCCCGTCGACCAGCTCCACCATCCGCTCCTCGCTCTCGCCAAACTGCAAGGAGAGCTTCGCGCTGGCTTCGAAGGTCCTGGTGCCCTGCTCAACCGGGATCGACGGCGCTGTATCCTCGCCCGGGGAGAACTGTCGAGTCTTCTTCGTGCGGCCTGACTGCTCAACAATGAGCAGCGCCCCACAGTTCTCGCAGATCAGCGCCCCTACCATGTTCTCGTGCTGACATCGGGAGCAAACATTGTTCATGGCCTCACCCTCGTCCACTGCGCCACCCGTCGTTGGTTGAACAATTGTTTCGTCGAACTCCATCACGACGACCCTTGCTTACTCCTCAATGTTATCACAATCGCATGTTAACAAACATCAGGATGTAAGGGAATGGGTAAATACCCTAAGTTTTCACAGCCGTCTCGAATCAGGGTAAGATAGGCTTATGGCAACGGGCTAACCAACAAGGGGAAATATCCATGCTTGAAACACGACCGCTGGGCCAGACCGGGCTGTCCGTCACACCGCTGGGGCTGGGGCTGGCCGCGCTGGGGCGTCCAGGCTACATCAACATAGGCCACGCGGATGACCTGGAACACGACTACGACGTCGAGGCGATGGAAGCGCACACGCACACCGTGCTGGACGCCGCCTGGGGAGCGGGCATCCGCTACTTCGACGCGGCGCGCTCGTATGGCCGGGCGGAGGCGTTCCTCGGCTCGTGGCTGAACGCGCGGGGGATCGCGCCCGACCAGGTCACAGTCGGCTCAAAGTGGGGCTACACCTACACTGCCGACTGGCACGTCGACGCCAAGGTGCACGAGGTGAAGGAGCACTCGCTGGCCGTGCTGCGCCGCCAGCGGGGCGAGAGCGACGCACTGCTGGGGAGCTACCTCGACCTGTACCAGATTCACTCGGCCACCCTCTCCAGCGGGGTGCTGGACAACGCCGAGGTGCTGGACGAGCTGGCCCGCTACCAGGCCGGGGGGCTGCACATCGGCCTCTCGCTGAGCGGCTCTGGCCAGGTCGATACCTTGAAACGGGCGATGGAGGTCACCGTCGACGGGAAGCCGCTCTTCGAGACGGTGCAGATCACCTGGAATCTGCTGGAGCCGTCCAGCGGCCCGACCCTCCAGGAGGCCAGCCGCCGGGGGATGGGGGTGATCGTCAAGGAGGCGCTGGCGAACGGTCGCCTGACCGACCGGAACGACGACCCGGCCTTCGCCGATAAGCGCCGCCTGCTGGACGACCTCGCCCTGGAGTACCAGACGACGGTCGACGCCCTGGCCCAGGCGGCAGCGCGGGCCCAGCCCTGGGCGAGCGTCGTGCTGAGCGGGGCGGCGCAGACCGATCATCTCCACTCGAACCTGGGCGCGCTCACGCTGACCTGGGACGAGGAGATGGCGACCCGGCTCGCCGCGCTGGCCGAGCCTCCGGAGCAGTATTGGAAGATACGCAGCGGGCTGGCCTGGAATTAACCGGGGGACAAAGGACACAGCCCGAACACTGACGAATATCATGCCGGAGCAGGCCGCCGACCCCGTATAATCAGAGCAAAATTCTCGACAATTGTTGGAGGAATTAAGCATGATCAACGTGACCGATGCGGCCCGCGACAAACTATCGGACATCATCGCCGCCCAGCCTACCGGCGACCTGGCGCTCCGCCTGAGCATCATGGGGCGTGGGGTGGACAGCTTCGCCTACGACTTCAAGCTGATCAAAGAGTCGATGCAGCAGCCGGGCGACGTGGTGGTCGACACCGGCCCCTTCAAGGTGCTGGTCGACGCGCAGAGCGCCCCCACCCTGGAAGACGCCACTGTCGTCTTCGACGAAGAGGGCAACGCCTTCAAGATCGACAACCCCAACCCGGTCTGGGAGGACGAGGTCGGGCGCAAGGTGGCGAAGGTCATCGTCGAGCAGATCAACCCCAGCATTGCCGGGCACGGCGGTGCGATCCTGCCAGTGGACGTGCGGGACGGGGTGGTCTACGTGCGTATGATGGGCGGCTGCCAGGGCTGCGGGATGGCCCCGATCACGCTGACCGCTGGCGTGGAGACGGCGATCAAGCAGGCCGTGCCTGAGATCACCGAGATCGTCGACATCACCCACCACGCGGCGGGGGTCAACCCGTACTACAAGTAACGGGCGATTGGCATCAGATCACACAGAGGCGGCCACGGTGGCCGCCTCTTTTGATTCTGTCGTTATTCCGGGCTACCCATCCAGCGTGACGCGGATGTCCTGGTGCGATCCGCCGGTGTAGATGGTCAGGCGAACCGATTCGCCCGCCCGGAAGTTATCCAGCACGAACCCCAGATCGGTCCTCCCCGCCACCGGCATGCCCCCCACACCGGTGATGATGTCGCCGGGGGCCAGCCCGGCCCGATCCGCCGCCCCGCCGCTCCAGACCGAGACGATCAGCGCCCCATCGTCCACGCCGAAGGGGTCGTCCGCCTCAAGCATGCGGTAATACACGCCCAGGCGCGCTTCCTCGTTGGCGTTGGGCTGAGGGAGGGGCGGATCGACTGGCACCGGCACCACGGGTGGGTCGACCGGGTACTCGACGTACACCAGGTAGTAGCCGAGCGTGACCGCGTACTGGCTGATCCAGGGCGAGCGCTCGACGGTGATCAACACCTGGTCGCCGGGGCGGTAGTCGGTCAGCAGGCGCTTGACCTGCTCGGCGCTCTCGACGCGCTCCCGGCCCACCCGCTCCAGCCGGTCGCCTTCGAGCAAACCCGCCGAATAGGCCGGGCCGGAGGTGTCGACCCGCTCCAGGTACACGCCATCGGCGCGCTGGCTGACCTCCCCGCCCAGCAGCAGGTACAGGTCATCGTCGTCTACGGCTTTGCGGGAGCCTTCATACAGGCGGCCAAAGGTGAACCCGACGATCCCGCCAGCGGCCAGCGAGATCAGCACGATCACACCCACCATCACCCACAGCCAGCTCTGGCCGGTGGAGTCTTTCGGTGGCTCAGGCTCTGGGGGACGTTCGGAGGCCGGTAATTGGGGGGCAGACTCTTCGCTCATCAGGGTGCTCCTTCTCCGTCAATGAGATCACGAAATAAATCATCGCTTTCTCATATGGACGAAGAATGAGCGAAGAAGGTTCCCTGATACCCTCAGCCGACGGCGGTCACTCCCTCCACAGCATGCCGCGTGCGCCCGTCGCCCCCTCGATCTGCACCCGCTGGCCGCTGGCCGTGTTGAGGATGACGAGCTGCCCGGCAAACTGGCCGGACTCGTCAAGCTGCTCGCCCACAAGCCCCGCCAGCGTGACCGCGTCCGGGGCCAGCACGGGGGAGGTCAGCACGAACCAGCCGGTCTCGGCCTGGGGACTGCCCCCGCCGGACTGCACGCTGTTGAGCTGGATGCTGGTCGGGCCGCTGACAGGGGGAGCGGAGAGCCGGAGGAAGGCCACCCGGTTGTCCGCCCTGGGCTGGACGTCGATCACGGGGAGGCTCAGCAGCCGGGTGACGGTCGCCTGCGCGTCCTCGGCGGCAGGGGGATCGACGACACTCAACTGCGGCTGGACGTAGGCCCCGCCGGAGCCATACACCAGCGCCCGCCCATCGGGCAGCCACTCCGCCCCCGCCCCGTACAGGTTGAGGTCGATCGGGGGCTGGCCGTAGACCTCCACCAGCCGCTCCGACCTGCCAGACTGGGGCAGCGAATCGGCCACCAGGCGGCGTGTCACACCCGTATCGAGGTCGGCGATCCAGATTCCGCCGTTGGCGTAGGCGAGCTGCCGCCCGCTGGGCGAGAAGGATGGTGTGCCCCAGGCCGGGCCGGAGTCGTTCAGCTCGGCGATCATCTCCGGGCCACCCGGCACGCTCTGTACTTCGCGGTAGATCGCGTGCCCGCTGGTATAGGCCACCTGCATGCCATCGGCGGAGACGTCGAAGTCGACCACGTCCTCGACAGCCTCGGTCACCGGCAGCGGCTCGCTCCCGTTATCGGGCAGCAGCCAGACCTGGGTGATCCCCGCCTGGGGGGCGAGGAAGTAGAGGTCGGCGGGCAGCTCGACCCCGGTAACAGCCAGGATGGGCGGGTCGCCCCAGTCGAAGTGGAGGGGGGAGCCGGAGGCGTCGAAGGTGGCGCGCGAGCCGGTCAGTGGGTCGATCAGCTCGACGGCGTCCGTCTCGCCCACCCGGTGGATCAGGCGCGTCCCGTCGGAGTTCCAGGATAACCCGGCAGTCTCGACCGGCACGCCGCTCTCCGCGCCAAAGCTGGCATCTGACGGGTCGCCGCTGTGCAAAAAGCCCGGCCCGTCGACCCCATCCTCGTGCACGAAAAAGACCAGCGTGTCATCGGGGCGCAGGAAGGGCAGCGTGACCGCCCGCTCCTGGGTGATCATGAACACGCGCGTCCCCAGGTCGTCGGGCGCGACGAGCGCCAGCCCGCCCTCCGCCGGGGCAAAGGCCAGCCGCCCATCGGGCAGCCAGGCGTAGCCGTTGATCGCGCCCAGCTCCACCCAGAGCGAGAGCGCCGCTCCCACGCTGTAGAGCGCCGCGGTTTGATCCGCCCGCCAGGCGAGCAGCCAGCCGCCGTCCAGCGACCAGCCCAGCCCGCGCAGCGCGTCCTCCTCGGCGGAGAAGACCAGCGGCATGTAATCCACCCCACCGCCCGGCACGATCACCTCAAAGCCGCTCCCGGTGGCAAAGGCGAGCTTCTCCCCGCCGGGCGACCAGGCCAGCGTGTTCTCCGTCTCGTCGGTCTCCACCGCCCCCACTCCGTCGGCGACGATCTGCCCGGAGAGGCCGTCCAGCGAGGCCATCGACACCGTGTCGTCCGTCCGGTAGAGCAGCCATTGGCCGCCGGGCGCGATGGCGAAGTCGCGCACTTCCAGGTCGAGCCGGGTGATCGCAGACGCGGCGCTCTCGTCGCCGCGCTTCGGCTGCCGCCAGATCTGCCCCGCATCGTTCAGGTAGTACAAATCCGAAGCCGATGCTCGGCCTCCTGGGCGATGTCGTGGGCTCGCGCCAGAGTGAGGTTCTCGTCGACCGCGATCGTCGCCTCGCCGAGCAGGTCGTGCCCGACCCAGCGCAGCCGCAGCCGGACCACCGCGTCCACCCCCGGGGTCTCGTCGAGCACCCGCTCGCCGGTCGTGACGAGCTTGGGATCCACGGCGTCCATGAGGCGACGCCACACCTGCCCCGCCGCGTCCCGGAGGACGT
>JARRJX010000286.1:0-4085 GCA_037388645.1 Chloroflexota bacterium | reverse complement strand
CCGCAGGGCACGCTCACTGGGTAGTCGCCGAGGTAGTCACCCGCTGCCATCTGGATGGTTGCCTCGTGATATTGGGTGTTCAAGGGGCCTGTCCCATAGCTCCAGACGACCATCACCACACCGTCCTCAGGGGCGGGGTTGGCGGTGGTCACCGGGACGATCGCCTTACAGGTAACCTCGGTGTTGGGCGGCGCGGGATACTGTTCGAGAAATTCTTCTCGCTCCTCGCGCTCTTCCTCGTCTTCGTCGTCATCGTCGTCGTCTTCGTCGCCCGACTTGTTGTGCTCCTCTTCGTCACCACGCCGCCAGGTGGCCCCGGTGTGGCAGTCGTGGAACACGTCGTCCAGCTTGCGAATCCGGGTGCCATCGTCGTCGATGTCCCATATCTCGATGTGGTATAAGCCGTCCTCCGGAGTGCCGGGCAGCGGGCCGGTGCGCCAGTAGGTCGGGCTGTTCTCCCGCCGGATGTAGGCGTCGAAGTTGGCAAGCTGCTCGACGCCCGTGCTCTCGAAGACGATTATGCGGAAGTAGTCGCGCCCGTGCTCGTCGTTGTAGAGATAGACGGTCGAAAGCTCGATGTCAACCGAGCTGCAATCGCTGGTGACCCTGGCGATCCAGGTTTGCGCGGCCTGGGATTTGCCCGGCGCGGCCAGCGCGGCCAGGCTGAGGCCGACCAGCGTCAGAAGGGTCAGGGGTATAAAGCGCCTTTGTATTCGTAACATAACTATCTTCCCTCGTATCTACCATCAAAATATGAACAGCCAGTCGGCGGTCAGCCAGCCGCCCCAGGGCGGATTGACAGACCCCAATCAGTGGTCGACCGTGAAGTCCAGGTAACTGCTCCAGTCGCCGGTGGCATGATCGTTGCGGGCGCGCACCCGCCATTCATAACCACCGTTGGACAGGGCATCTCTATCAGGCAGGGATACCGTGCATTTATCCCTGTCGCAAATCGCATTCGCATGATACCACTGCGACGTGTGTACCTCATCATGGGAGTTGTGTTCACGTATATAGTACTGGTAGTCGACAGCCCCATCGGCGGGGTCCCAGCGGAACTGCGGGGTGTTGTCGTCGACCGTGCCGCTTGGCTGGCGCGGCCTGGGCGTGTCTGGCGTCCCCCGGATCACCTCAAAATCTAACTCCTCGCTCCAGTCGCTGGTGCCACCCTCATTGCGGGCGCGCACCCGCCAGGTGTAGTCATCGTAATCGAGCGTCTCGTCGGGGTCGACCTCACACACGTTGCCGGAGCACACGTCATCCGCATCGTACCAGCGTGAGAAGCTGGTGTCGGAGGGGCCGTCCACGTCGATCTGGTATTCGTCGGCCCCGTCGACCGCGTCCCAGGAGTAGGTCGGACGGCGATCAGTGATGTCACCCTCAGGGTAGAAGATATCCGGCACACGCGGTATGTCGGTGATAAACACGTTGAAAGTCAGGTAATAGCTCCAGGGGCCATCGCCGTTCTGGTTGCGGCCCCGCACGCGCCAGCGGTAGTCCGCCTGGGTGAGTAGGACGTCTTCGGGCAGAGCGGAGCACTGGCTCGCGTCACAGATCGCCGAGGCGCTGTAGGTCTTGTCGATGACCCGGTCATCGCCTCGATACACCTGCAGCTGGTAGTCGGTGGCCTCCGCCGCCACGTTCCAGTAGAAGCGGGGCAGCATCGCCGTGATCTGCGAATTGGGGGAGGTCGGCACCGGCGCGGGAGGTGGGGTGGGTATGTCGACGGTGAAAGCCAGTGGGTCGCTAAACGGCCCGTCGCCGTAGCTGTTTTGAGCCTGAATCTGCCAGGTGTAGTCAAGCTCGGCCAGCGCGATCTCAGGCGTGACGGAGCACGTCCCGCCCACGCATATCTCCTGGGCCGAGTACGCCTCGCGGATCAGGGGGCCGTCCGGCCCGTCGATGAGCAGGTTGTAGGCCGTCGCCCGCTCGACGGCGTCCCAGCGGAAGGTGGGCTGGCCGGTATTGACCGTGCCCTGCGGGTCGATCAGGGAGGCGGCTCCCGGCGGCTCGGCCAGCTCGGCATCGATGGTAAAACGCTGCGTGCTGCTGAACGGGCTGTCGGCCATCGAGTTGCGGGCCTGCATCGACCAGGTATACGTGCCGTTATCGATTGGCCTGGTCACCGTCAGCGCGCAGATCTCACCCGGACACACGTCGAGGGCGGAATACCACTGGCCGATCAGCGTGTTATCCGCCCCATTGACCTGCAGATAGTACCAGGTCGCGCCCGGAACCACATCCCAGGTGAAGGTGGGGGTTCTGGTGGTCACCGTGCCGGACGGCGAGATCAGGGAGGGCGTCGTGGGCGGTGCCGGGACGTCGACGTCGATCCGGATCGTGCTGCTGGTCGTCTGGTTCCCTGCGCCATCGAACGCCACGACCAGCCAGCTATACGTGCCCCGTTCAAGCTCGATGTCAGGCGTAGCCGTGCAGCGGTCGCCCACGCAGATCTCGTCTGCCCTGTAGTCGTCCTCAAACACCGTGCCGGACGCCCCGTTGATGGTCAGCCGGTACGACTCCGCCGAATTCGCCGCCCGCCAGGTGAAGGTGGGGGTGGGAGTCTCGACGGCGGAGGTGGGCGAGATGGGCGAGGCGACGTTGGGCAGGCACACTTCGGTCGTGCCGCTGAACACCGGCGAATAGCCAGACTGCTCCACGCCATTCGTGCTGCGAGCGCGCACCCGGTAGAAGTAGGTCGTGCCGCAGTCGAGGTTCCCATCGATGAACGAGCTTTGCCCAGGGTTGACCAGGCCCACCTGCGTCCAGGCGATGCCGTCCGTCGAGTGCTCTACCTCCAGCACCACGTCGGAGGTATCGAAACCGCTCCAGGTCACCTGAATCTCCGAATAGGTGATGTCGGTGGTATACAAACCGGAGGGCGTATTAAGAGTCGAAAAAGGCAGCACACACCCGCTCAGCAGCAGGGCAATCCCCAGCACGGCGGCCTGAGAGAGCGCCCGGATAGTTGTCGGGTATTTATGCAGTGTTGTTGGCATCGCCACTTTCCCCTTTCGGTGGATGGGGACGTTCACGGCCTGCGCTCCATTCCGCGAATCCGGTAAAGTGGTTCACAATAAGTCTCTATAAAACCGGAAGCTTCCGTGAACGACAAACCTCAAAATCCCTACAGAGATGGTTTGCCTTGGTGGAAGTAATTCTGTTGATAAAATGCTTTGAGCGAATTACTTGATCAGATTACATTAACTATACGTGAAACTCTCGCCCAAGTTGTCACTCAATATTATTGTATATCAGGATTCGCATTTATGGGGAGACCCCCTGGGAATTGAGAGGTATTTGCAGCCTGAGTGGCAGGGGCGACGACCACGGCGCAGGCTGCGTCAAACAACGCTCGACCGGGAGGGTGCTGCGGCTTCTTATGGCCGCTGGGAGGTGTCGAGCGTCCACCGGTCGAAGCGCAGTGGGCCTGCGTCCAGGGGGGCAATCGCCAGCCAGGGCTGCACCGCCAGCGCGCGGGCGTAATGAAAGACCGGGATGACCGGAATCTCGCCGCCCTCGCCAAAATATCCCTCGGCCACGACCTCGATCCGCGCCTGGCGCGCCTCGTCGTCGGCCAGGCGCACCGCCCCGCTCAGCCGCTCGTCCGCGTCCACACAGGCGCGGGCCTGGTTGAGGTAGGCGTTGGGGAACAGCTCACGGCAGCCGAAGATGTCGGCCAGCCAGTGATAGGCGTCCGGATAATCGGCCTCCCAGGTCAGGATCGCCAATCCGGGGCGGCGATCCTCCAGCCCGACGGGCGGCTCTTGCAGCGCGACGAGCAGCTCGTGCAGCGGGCGCTGCTCGACGGTGAACAGCCCTTCGGGGCAGCCCAGCGCCTCCTCCCACATCGCCGCGTAGTGATCCGCCAGGGCCAGCGCCAGGTCGGACTGGTAGGTCAGGATGGTGGTGGGCGGGATACCCGCGCAATTGCTGAACCCCCCGCCGCTCATCACGTCCGCAGCGGCCCCCGGATTGTACCCCAGGCCCACCGTGCCATAAGCCGGGGAAGCGGCGCTCCCCGGAGGCGTGATCGAGGTGGCGGGCTGCGCGGCCTGCCCGGCGGGCAGCAGGACGTCCTCGAC
>JARRJX010000285.1:0-4094 GCA_037388645.1 Chloroflexota bacterium | reverse complement strand
GGAGGGGGGAGCTTGGCTCGGAATATAGCAGGATGTGCTGGCCCTCCCTGAGCGCCCCGTGCCCGCCGACCGCCGCCGCCGCCATGTCAATCGCCCGTTGGCAGGAGGCCCGGTCGTTGGTGACGAACACGAGCGGCTTGGTGGTGTGGATCAGCATCAGGGCCATCTGAACGTCATAGGTGGCCTCGGCGGGCACGTCGACGGGGATGCCGTTGGACATCACGAAGTGGATGTTGGGCAGCGCGTCGCACAGGCGGTAGCTGTCGATGATGTCCTGCTTGGTGAACTTACGGTGCTCGCCGGTCTCAGGGTCGAGCAGGTTGAGGCAGTCCGAGCCGGTGCCGAAATTGGCCTTCATCCCCTCCAGATAGACCGCCCCCTCGCCGTCCCGGTCGCACATCACGACCCGGCCCGGCACGCCGCCGAGCGCGTCCTCGACCAGCGCCGCCGGGAACTTCACCAGGTTGCCATCGGAGATGAACGCGCCCGCCTCACGCAGCATGTCCAGCGCCCCCGCATGGTGGAAGCGGATGCCGGTGCGGCGCAGCAGCTCCAGCGCGCCCAGGTGCAAATCCTGGAGCTGCGAGTCGGATAAGAGCGAGAACTGAGTGGTCTGATGAGAGATGGTGTTGGATGTGTTCATAAAGATTATCCCTGTTTCTGGCGTCCCTTTATACGCCCCACTAACCATTGGAAAAGCCCATCTAACCCTGCCGGATAGAGAATCATGGTCAGGATCAGCAGCATGCCGTAGATGATCAGGCGGATCTCCATCAGCCCTTTCAGATAATCGAACAGCGGCGTGATCAGGAAGGCGGTGACCAGTCCGCCCAGCAGGGTGCCGGTGCCGCCGATGTAGGAGAGGGCCATCACCTCGATGGTGTTGTCGGTGACCATCATGCCCGGCGTGAGCACGCCGACGAAGTGGGCGTAAAAGCCGCCCAGCAGCCCGGCGCAGGCGCAGGAGAGGGTGAAGTTGATCAGCTTGTAGCGGGTCGGGTCGACGCCGGAGGCGCGCGCCGCCTCAAAATTCTGGCCGATGGCCTTGAAGGCCAGCCCGACGCGGGAATGGATGACCAGGCGCAGGACGACGTAGATCACAACGGTCATACCCAGCAAAATGTAGTAGTAGGGCAGGGTGTCGGGCGTCTCTAACAGGTAGGGTACGTTGATGCCCTGCGCGCCGCGCGTCAGGCCGACCATGGCGTAGGTCACCGCCATCAGTGCCAGCCCAACAAACCAGGCCATGATCGAGACGTAGACGCCGCGCAGGCGGAGGGTCAGCGCGCCGGTGATGAAGCCGACCAGCCCGGCGGCCAGCGCCCCGGCGGGCATGCCGATCCAGGGGCTGATCCCGGCGTTGACCGCCAGCAGGCCGGAGGTGTACGCGCCAAGCCCGACGAAGGCGGCAAACCCGAAGTTGACGGCATTGATGTAGCCCCCGGTGAAGTCGAAAACCATCGCCTGCGCGCCGAAAAGCAGGCTCGCCGCCAGCAGGCGGTGCAGGTAGGCGTCGCGGAACACGACCGGCAGCAGGAGCAGGATCGCCAGCAGGGGCCAGGCCACCGGCTGGATGGGCGAGTCTTGCAGCCAGCGCCACACGGCAGGCCATATCGAGCGCGTGGGGGAGGAGTCGGTCTGGTTCGATTGCGTCACGTCGGTCATCTTTCCAGCACCCCTTTGACTTCCGACCCAAACAGGCCCGACGGCTTGACCAGCAGTATCAGGATGATCACGCCCAGGCTGAAGACGTCCTGCCAGCCGCTCCCCAGATAGAAGAAGGCGAAGCTCTCCACCAGTCCCACGATGAAGCCACCAACAATCGACCCGCCGACGTTGCCCAACCCGACGACGGTCACCACAAACCAGGAGGTGATGTTCGGCTTGCCCCCGGCGAAGGGATAAGCCGGGATCAGGGAGAGCATGCTGGCTCCACCCAATCCGGCCAGCATGCTGCCCAGGGCGAAGGTCAGCGTCTGGATGTTGTCCAGGTCGATGCCCACCAGCATCGCGCCCGTCTCGTTCTGGGAGACAGCCCGGATCGCCCGCCCGACGTTCGTGCGGCGTAAAAATAACCAGAACCCGGTGATGCCGACGACCGCGATCAGGAAGGCGACGGCCCGGTCGACGGCCACGCTCATCGTCGGGGTGATCCGGATCGTGCCCGCCCAGTACTGGGTGATGCCGCGATAGCGGACGCCCCAGACGCGCTGGGCTGTGTTCTGCATCACGACCGAGAGGCCGGAGGTGAGCAGGAAGGTGTTCATGATCCACTCGCCCTTGGAGCGGCGGCGTAGCGGCAGGATCAGGGATTTCTCAAGCAACGCCCCCACTAAAAAGCTGGCCCCGGCGGCGATCAGGATCGCCAGCAGAGGGGGCAGGCCGAAGGTGACGTAGGCGAAATAGGCCACGTACGCGCCTACGACGAATAACTCGCCGTGGGCGAAGTTGCAGATGTTCATCACGCCAAACAGGAGCGCCAGCCCACCGGCCATCAGCGCATACAGGCCGCCGCGCAGGATGCCGGTGACGAGCAGGTTCCACAGGACAGTCAGGTTCATAATGCAGGCCCTCCTCCATCGGCTGGTGCCGGGAAGCCCCCCTCCCCCGCCGCGCCCATGCTGATGTAGGTTCTTTGCAGGTGTTCGTTCCGCAGCAGGTCGCTGCTGGGGCCTTCCATGACCACCTGGCCGTTCTCAAGCACGTAGGCGCGGTTGGTCATGTGGAGCGTGGTATAGACGTTCTGCTCCACCAGCAGGATGGTCGAGCCGCGCTCATGAAGCTGCTTGAGCGCCTCGAAGACGGCCAGCACCAGCTTGGGGGCCAGCCCCAGCGACGGCTCGTCCACGAGGATCAGGCTGGGGGAGAGCATCAGGCCGCGCCCGATCGCCAGCATCTTGCGCTCGCCGCCGCTGAGCGTCCCGGCTAACTGGCGGTGGCGCTCGGCCAGGATCGGGAACAGATCGTAGACCGACTCAAGGGTCCCCTCGACCTGGGCGCGATCGTGGAGGGAAAATCCGCCGAGGATCAGGTTGTCATGGACGGTCATGCCGTCGAACAGGTCTAAATCTTCGGTGACGAAGCTGATCCCCTTGCGGGTGATCTGGTTGGCCTTGAGGCCGTTCAGCGTCTGCCCGTTGAAGGCGATCGTCCCGCTGAGCGGTTTGACAAGCCCCATGATCGCGCGGAGCGTGGTGGTTTTCCCGGCCCCGTTCGGCCCGATCAAGGCGACAAACTCGCCCTGCTCGACGTGCAGCGAGACGCCCCAGATGACTTGCAAGGGGCCGTAGCTCGCCTGTAACTGACTGACTTCCAGCAAGGGTCGCTCCCTCTCCACTACAGGATGTACTGCTCGCCCAGGTAGGCATCTCGGACGCGGGCGTCCTCGACGATCTGCGCAGGGGTGCCCTCGGCGATCTTTTTGCCATAGTGCAGCACGGCCACCCGGTCGCACAGGCTCATGATCAACTGCATCAGATGCTCGACGATCAAGATCGAGATGCCCGAATCGCGAACCTTCAAGACCGTCTGCTGGAGTTGGCTCAGCTCGCCGCTGCGCAGGCCAGCGCCCGCCTCGTCGAGCAACAGCAGGCGTGGTCGGCTCGACAGCGCGCGGGCCAGATCAAGCTGGCGGAGCTGGCCGGTGTTGAGGTTGGCGACCAGCGTGCCATACGACGCCGGAAACCCGACGAAGTCCAGCATCTCCCCCGCGCGCGTCTGCGCGTCTTTCAAGGAAAGGCCTGCGCCGAAGGTGGCGGCCACCTGGACGTTCTCCAGCACGGTCATCTTGGGGAAGGGGTGGCTGATCTGGAAGGTGCGGGCCACACCGTTCTTGCAGATCCGCTGTGGAGGCCATCCCGTGATGAGCGTGTCGCCCAGCCGGACGGACCCACCCTCTGGCCGGTAGACGCCCGCGATCACGTTGAGCAAAGTGGACTTGCCCGCGCCGTTCGGCCCGATCAGGCCCACGATCTCACCCACGTCCACGTGCAGCGACACGTCGTTGACGGCCACCAAGCCGCCAAACCGCTTGACCACTCCTTCGGTTTGCAGGATCATGCGCGTCTCCGGATGTAAAGAAAGGCGGGGGAGCA
>JARRJX010000284.1:0-7687 GCA_037388645.1 Chloroflexota bacterium | reverse complement strand
GGCTCCTGCTCAACGCTTTCCCCGGCCCTGTCCAGCACATCGGATAACGAGGTGCTGCCCGACGTGAACTCGACGACGTAGGGAGCCATCAACACGAGAAAACCGGCGAGGCCGACAGCCACCCATTGGAAACGCCTGACAAAAGGCTCATCGGGTGGGAACATAGTCTTCCAGGTGCGCGGATAGAGAACCAGCACGAGGAGCAGGATGATGGCGAAGGCGGCCCCGCCCAGGTGAAGGCCCATCAGCGCGCCCAGGGCGATCAGCACCCAGGCGACCAGCTCCCGCCTACGGGCGACGACCAGCCCGCAAAGGGCGAGGAAAAAGACCACCGTGATGGCGGGCACGTTCTGCGACCAGATCTTGCGGCTGTAGAAGATCGCCCAGGGCGCGGTGGCGACCAACGCGGCGGCAAGCAAACCCACCCGCTCATCAAAGTACTTCTTACTCAGGACGTAGGTCAGCCAGACGGCGAGGACACCCAGCGCGCCAAAGAACAACACAGCCAGTGCAGGCGAGCGACCAAACAGCAGGGGGATCGCCACCAGATAGGCGGTCAAGGGCGGATGGGGGAGGATCAGGCTGGAGGTCAGGCCGTGGGTGGGCCAGATTCCCTTATCAAGCAGGCCAAGGGCAAGGCGAACCATCGTCGCCTCGTCATACTTGAACTCGGTGATCCCCGGCCAGCCCAACCGTAAAAAGGCCGCCACAGCCAGGATGACGATCAAGAGCGCGGTGTGGATCCGTCGTTTTCGCATGTGGCCTTAAGCAGGTGGAGGGTGTGGCGACTCAGGCTCTTTGTGTCCGCTGATGGCCCGATTCAGCGCCGGAAGCCCCGGTGAGCAGCTCGACCGCGTGGGGCAGCACGGGGAGCAGCACCAAAAGATTCTCCCTGGCAGCCCTGGGACTGCCGGGGAGATTGACTATCAACGAGACACCACGGATGCCACACACGGCGCGGGAGAGCATTGCATGAGGAGTGACCTGCAAACTGGCGCTACGCATCGCCTCGGCCAATCCTGGGGCCTCACGCTCGATTACAGACCTGGTCGCCTCCGGGGTGACATCGCGCGGGGAAAAGCCCGTCCCGCCGGTGGTCAGAATCAGCGGCAGACGGCGCTCATCGGCCCATTGGACCAAAAGCGCGGCGATCTGATCCTGCTCGTCGGGCACGACGGCTTCCTCGACGACCTGCCAGCCGGGCTGCCCGGAGATCAACTGTCTGACAATCGGCCCGGAGCGGTCGTCGTATTCACCTGACGACGCCCGGTCGCTGACCGTGATGATGCCGACCTCTACGGGATTCAATCTTCGTCTTCCAGGTCTAAAATCTTACGCCAGGCGCTATGGGCGCTGTCCTGCACGCCGTCCTCGGTGACGCCGTAATAGATGCGGGTGCGGCCATTGGTGCGCTGGGCCAAGTCGTAGCGCGTCTTCCCAGCCCTGGTATAACGCTGGATGAGCGCGATGTCGCCGTGCCAGGTCAGCTTCCGCACATCCACGGACTTGTCTTCGACCTGGGTGATGGCATAGTGCCACAACTTGCGAGCCGACTTGCGGGTGACGTTGCGCACGATGTTGCCGTTACGCAAGTCCCGCACGTGGTGATAGTAGGTATCCCCCCGTTTCTCGGTGGCGATCACCTCCACGCCCGTGCGGGGCGAGTCAATCGTGCCGGGAGGCGGCGCGGGCCGCTCCGGCTTGGGGGCGGCGGGAGGCTCCTCTACCGGCGGCTTGCGCTCCGGCTCAGGCGGCGGCTGGTCTACCTGGATGCGCGCGACCAACTGGACGATCTCGTCTCGGACGGCAAGGCTGGTCTCGGTGTCGTCCCGCACGTATATCTTGTTATCGTCGATGGCATAAGGCGGCTCATCGCCGCGCGGCACCTGGACGCGGATGATGGAGACGCCCTCGGTCTTCATGATGTCCACGTCCACATCGACCGGCGGGGTGATGCGCTTATGAATCTCGGTCTTGAGCTGCTCGACCGCCTGGTTGATGTTCGTCACCCCGACCGGCTTGACCTTGGGGTTGGGCGACACACCGATATACAGCGTCCCCCCATTGGTGTTGGAAAAGGCGCAAATGTCGCTGATGATCCCATAGAGCAAGCCGCCGCGCTTCGCCATGCTCTCGTGAAAATCCTGCACCAGCGAGACACCTTCCTGCCGGGCACCCAAGACGTGGTCGTAGGGGGCGGTGGTGGTGCCCCGGTAAGGCCGGGTGCGGGCAAAATCGTTGTTGGAAAACACCTCGTACAGCGCCTCGAAGGTCAACTCAGGCAGCAGGACCTCGGTGATCCGGTCGCCGACGCCAGGGCTTTTCCCATTCCGGTTGTCCCGAACGACGCGGTGCGCATCAGAACCCTGCACACAGCGCATCGGGCGCGGGTATTCGGGCTTGGAGCCGTCAAAAAAGCGGGCGGTAGTGCGCCGCCCCCGCCGGTCGAGGTCGGTGACTTCGAGCGCGTGCAGCATCGGGTCTTGCGTGTAGGCGATCCGGGTCTGCCCGCCAAAGGACAGGCCGCGCATCGCCACACCGTGATTCGAATTGGCATGCGCCGCAATCACAATCCCGCCTGCCTGGTTGATCGCCTGATAGGCGGTCAGGACATCTGCAGAGGCCCCAACGTGCGTCTCGCCCTTGTCCAGGGCCTCAGAAGGGATGTTCAGGTCAAGCAGGAGGTGTTCCAGGAAACGAATCTCAGTGTCGGGGGAAAACACACCCCGCACGTGAAAACCAAAGGTCGCGGTGAACTCGAACCCAGGTAGGATGAGGATTTTCTCAAACAGACGCCGATACTCACCCAGCCGGTGCTGCTCTTCGGGCGTAATGCGCTTCAGCTCGTCCAGCCAATTAAGCCGCTCAATCTCCTCCGCCATCTCACGATACCCGCGAACGGTGTTGTGATCGGTGAAGGCCATGATCTGCAAGCCCATCCGCTCAGCCTGCTGTAATATGTCTAAGTAAACGACTCCGTCTTGCTGATAATCGCTGGAGGCTGGTGTATGGAGATGGAGATCCATCCGATACCACTGCATACGCCGCTGTTTATCTTTTGAACCCACAAATGCTCTCTTCCTCTAATCACGCAGTCTCCTAATTTGCCATACATAATAGTCAGCTCATCGATCCTGCGTATTAATTAATAATCGAGTGATCTCAATGCTCACGTTATACAGGCTGCACGAACACCGTTCGATTCGCCAAATTTCGACCTGTGAGAGACCTCCTTTACTGAGCTGGCCGATTCAATAACCGGTGCAGCCACTTAACCAAGTCGGTCGGATCGAAGGGTTTCATCAGGAAAACGTCCGCCCCGCTTTCCTTGGCTTCATCCTCTCGATCCAGACCAGAAGTCATAATAACCGGCGACTTCTTGAAATGCTCGCTGTCGCGCAGCCGCTTGATGAATTCCACCCCCCTATAATCCGCCAGATGATAGTCCACGAGGAAAACATCGGGGTTGGCGTCCTGGGCTTTGTCAAAGGCGGTATTGCCGTCCGCCGCGAGCACCACGTCGAACCCGTCAAGCTCTAACAGGGTTCGTAAAAGGCTAACCGTTGTCCGGTCGTCGTCAACTATCATTCGCCGGGATCGTCCCCATTCAGCGTGTCAACTCGTTCGCCTAGCGCAGCCGCAAACACCTCGTCGACATCGGTCACCGGAATGAAATGAATCTGTTTTTGCACGTCGTCCGGGATTTCATCCAGGTCTTTTTCATTCCGGCTGGGTAGTATAATTGTATCAATTCCTACGCGGTGCGCCGCCAGGACCTTCTCTTTGATCCCTCCCACGGGTAAAACCTGACCCCGGAGGGTGATCTCGCCGGTCATCGCGATGTTGCTCTTCACGGGGCGGTCGGTCAGCAGGGATGCCAGGGCGGTCGCCATCGTGATCCCCGCGGAGGGGCCGTCTTTAGGCACCGCGCCCGCCGGGACGTGCAGGTGGACATCGTTCTTACTGAACCACCCTTTGTCGATTCCCAGGTCGGACGCGCGCGACCTGACGTAACTCAGGGCGGCTCGCGCGCTCTCCTGCATCACACCGCCCAACTGGCCGGTCAGGATGAAGCCCTTGCCCCCTGGCATGCGCGCCGCCTCGATAAAGATGATGTCGCCGCCAACCGGCGTCCAGACCAGGCCGGTGGCAACGCCGGGTCGATTGGTCCGGTTTTCTATCTCGGTAAAGTAGTAGAATCTCGGCTTGCCAAGCAGCTCGGCCACTTCCGGCGAGTCGATCACGAGCTGTTCCTGCTCTCCCTCGGCAAACCTGACAACCACTTTGCGGCACACCGCGCCAATCTGACGCTCCAGGTTACGCACACCGGCTTCCCTGGTGAAGTCACGGATTATCGCACGGATCGCCTCATCGGTAAAGGAGACCTCGTCGGCGCGCAAACCGTTCTCCCGTATCTGGCGTGGCACGAGGTATCCCTGGGCGATGTGGATTTTCTCGTTCTCGGTGTACCCGGAAAGCTGGAGAATCTCCATGCGGTCGCGCAGGGGGCCGGGGACCGGCTCCAACATATTGGCGGTGGTGATGAAGATGACCTGGGAGAGGTCAACCGGCACGTCGAGGTAGTGATCGCGGAACTCGGCGTTTTGCTCCGGATCGAGCACTTCCAGCAGGGCCGAGGCCGGATCGCCTCTGAAGTCGGCACCGAGCTTGTCGATCTCATCGAGCATGATGACCGGGTTGTTGGTCTCCACACGGCGGAGCGCCTGGATAATCCGCCCAGGCATGGCCCCGATGTAGGTGCGGCGGTGGCCGCGTATCTCGGCCTCGTCACGCATGCCGCCCAGACTCATCCGGATGAACTTACGGCCTAGCGCACGCGCAATCGAAGCGCCTAACGAGGTCTTGCCCACGCCGGGGGGGCCTACGAAGCACAATATGACGCCTTCGCGGTCCCGGCGGATATGGTCAACCGGCGCGTCGTCGGTCGGGTTAGGCTCGGCGGCCCGCTCGATGCGCAGCTTGCGGACTGCCAGGAATTCCAGGATGCGCTCCTTGATGTCGTCGAGGCCGTAGTGATCCTGGTCGAGGACGTCGCGCGCGTGTTTGATGTCGAGGTTGTCCTCGGTGGAGACGCTCCAGGGGAGCGAGGTCAGCCAATCCAGGTAGGTGCGTATCACGCCGTATTCCGCCGCCGCCGTGGGCAGCTTGGCGAGCCGATCCAGCTCGCGGCGGGCCTCTTTTTCGGCCTCCTCCGGCATCCCGGACTCGTCGATCTTCTGGCGGAACTCCTCAACCTCCATCTGCTGCTCGTCGCTCTCGCCCAGCTCGCGCTGGATCGCCTTGAGCTGCTCGCGCAGGAAGTACTCCCGCTGAACTTTCTCCATCTCCGAGCGGGCGTCATCCTGGATTTTCCGGCCCAGCTCAAGCACTTCCAATTCTTTGCCGAGCAGGGTCGTCAGCTTACGCAGCTTTTCGGAGGCGCTATCGATCTCCAACAGGTCTTGCGCGTCCTGGAGGTCGAGGCGCATGTAGGTGGCGACGATGTAGACAAGCTGAAGCGGATCGTCGATGGCCTGGGCGGAGGCCAGAAGCTCATCGGGTATGGTGGGGACTAACTCGCCTATCCGGGCAAACTGCTGCCCGATATTGCGCATCAAGGCTTCAACCTCGACCCCGCTCTCGATCGTTTCGGGATGGGTGCTGACCTTTGCTTTTAGGTATGGCTCCGACTCGACGTATTCGTCGACGTGGATGCGCTCAACGCCCTGCACCAGCAGCCGGATCGTGCCATCTGGCGAGCGGAACATGCGGTGCACAATCGCTGCCGTCCCGATCGCATACAGATCGTCGGGCAGCGGCTCCTTCAACTCAGGGTCGACGCCAGCAACCAGCCCGATCAAGCGATCCCCTCCGGACATCACTTCGTCGACGAGGTGTATCGAACGCGGCTGCCCAACCAGCAACGGCATTACCGTGTTTGGATAGACGACCAGCCCTCTCAACGGCAGTATGGGCAGCGTCTCCGGCAGATCGATCGGCTCTGTAGCACTTTCATTTGAGGTCAGGCCAGCATCATCGGCGTTCCCAATGTGCTGGATGAAGGTAGGACTATCGTGTTCCTGCGAGAAATTAACCAGGTAGCTTTCACCTGTTGAGTTCATGAGTCACCAGTTTCCAATACGCCGGGGTCATCTGCAATATAGGAGGCGTTGTCAATCTTGTCGACTTCGATGATATGAACGGACTGCGCTTCTGCCCTGGGCAGCTCGATACGCAGCAACCCATCATCGTACCTGGCTACAATCCCATCCTCATCCACCAACCAGGGCAGATTCACCTCAGTCCGGAACTCCCCTTGCTGAATCTCTAATTGATGGTATGCCGTGCAGGACTGCGACCGCGTCGGCCTGATACCCCGAACCGAAAGCATCCGGTTGGCTACCGTGACATGAAACTCGCCATCTTTCATGCCAGCAATCTCGATGACCACATACAGCTTATCATCATCCTCCATCACGTCAGTTGGAGGACGCCAAAGGCTGTCATGACGTAAGACATACAACTGTCGATCATGCATCAGCACATGATAATGCTGTCCATAGCCTTCAAGCTCATTCTTTGACGCGCTTTTCTTGGCCGACATGCTCTCTTCCCTTAGCCCCGAAAAAGCTCGAACCGCAACATAACAAACAACCAGCCGCGAACGAACAGTTGACGGCTGTCCAGTCGATAAGATTTTACCACACGGGGACTGCTGCCCCCAAGCGCCAGGGTTAATTCTTAGGAAATGCTAACAACGGGGATAAACCGCAGAAAGCAAATAGAGAGAAACAGAAGACTCAAAAGCGGGGGTTCTCAACGGGAAGTCTGAACAACTGTAGAAGAGGAATCCACGATCCCAAGATAAGTCTCGGCGGTGTCACACAGGGATCGGCCCCCGGCGGTCAGCCACGCTTCCAGGGTGGGGCTGCTGGCCCAACCTGCCGACGCCTCCCGGTAAATCCCGCTTCCCCAGCGATAATAACGCTGCGTCTCAGTGGGCCAGCTATCGTAATTCCGCGAGATAACTGAGTGCCCGCCATTATAGGCTGCCAGGGCCAGGCCTGCACTGCCGCCCGCCTGCTCCAGCCCAGCAGCCAGATAAGCCGAGCCACGCAGGGCGTTTGTGTCGGGGTCATACGGGGCCTCGTTGGCCTGGAAATGGAACGGCATCACCTGAAACAAACCAATCGCACCTACCCGTGACAACGCCTGTGGATTGCCACACGACTCAATCTGCATCACGGTCGCCAAGAGGTTTGGATCGACGTCGTATTCCTCCCCCCAGAGGAGCAGGTCATCCTTCCAGTGCTGCACTGAAGGCGTGAAAATGGGGGACAGAGTGACTTCTGGGGCAGCTCGATGACTAGGGGCGGTATACAACCCCAGGTTATTCACCGATTCAGGACTCTCATCCGAACCCAGTATGGGTGATAATTGAACCACCCTACCCGGCCCCCCTCCGATCACATTGGTCATAATGGCAAAACCGAACACGGCCAATGCGGCGAAAAACAACGCCTCAAGAAGCAGCGACTTGATCCCCGGCTTCCGCTTCCGCGGCGTTTTATTTTTCAGCCTGTCTTTGTTTGAGGCCACAACTCACCTGTGAATACAATAGAACATATGGTCCCTAGCGTGGCATGGATTTTATCACCGTCAGCGCCATCAGTCAAGGACGATCTGG
>JARRJX010000283.1:0-4098 GCA_037388645.1 Chloroflexota bacterium | reverse complement strand
GTTTTAGCTGACCGAAGGCCAGGTAGTCGTGCACACCACTACTCCCGAAAGCACAAGCGGGCAGGCAGCCCTTGAGATCGCCTCCTCATCCATCACCCGCATAAGCCAGATGCTTGGCACAGCATCAGACGAGACGATCCATCTGTACGTCTACCCGGAACTGACCCAACTGGTCAGCAGCCTGCAACTGCACGGGCTGGCAGTCGACGACTGGGTGGCAGCCTATGCCCTCCCCGCGCAGCATGTCGCATTCGTGGCGGCATCTGAGAACGCCGATGGGATCGCGTCTCTGCGCCGGGACGTTCCCCACGAGATAGCCCACATCCTGATCAACCGCGCCGCGTCGGATCACGCGGCGAGCGTTCCGGGGTGGTTCAACGAGGGCGTCGCGCTGGTCAGCTCGCCTGAGCCTGAACCGGCCCTGACAAGCGCACTCTATGCGGCGCTGGAAAATGGAGAGGGGCTACCCCCTCTTGAGTCGCTATGTGTGGCGAGCTTCAGCTCGCTGCCTGCCGGAGAGGCCGCACTCGCCTATGCAAAAAGCGAGCAGGCCGTACGGTACATCATCGAACAGTACGGTGTCTCGCACATCGGCCTGCTCATGGGCGCATATGCCGACGGACTCTCTTGCGAGGGGGCCACACAACAGGTTCTGGGGCTGTCCCTCGGCGAACTAGACGACCGGCTACTGCGCGAATTGAACGAGTCAGCCCCCAGCTCAATCAACCAGAACGTCTCCCTAACGCCCTGGCTGATCGTCTGGGTCGCCAGCCTGGTACTGGTCGCCCTGTTCATCGCCCCACAATCCGAGCAGATCACGTCACGAGGCGGCAGCCGTGGGGACCACCCGTCCGGCACAGGCTACCAGAGGGATGCCTCTTGATCAGCAAACGCCACACCGAAGACAAAATGAGGCTGCACGCGGTCGTCCATGGACGGGTGCAGGGCGTTGGATTCAGGGCGTATACACAACGCGAGGCGATGACCCTGGAACTGGTTGGGTGGGTGCGCAACAACAACGACGGAACGGTGGAAGTGGTTGCCGAAGGTAGAAAGGCGACGCTCGACCGGTTCCTGCACTGGTTAGAGACCGGCCCGTCCTACGCCTCCGTGACACGGGTCGAAAAGTCCTGGGGGCATTATTCGGGTGAGTTCACCCGTTTCAGCATACGATATTTTTAGGCGATAAATGGCTACCAGCATGCGAGCTAATCCGGAACGGGTTGCCTGGCAGGTTCTCACCGTGGCGTTTGTGGTGTTCCTGCTGATCTGCCTCGGAGCAGTGTACGTGGCACAATGGTACATCTTTCAGTCGGCCACCGACATGAAGGTCAACCTGGTCGTGTCGCGCGGGACCGTGCAACTGCGCCCCGCCAATTCGGACGAGCCGATCGCGATCACCGATCGGCGGGACGACCTGCGGGGCGAGGCGACGATCCTGACCGACTCAACCACCCAGGCAGCACTGACGTTCCTCGATCCCCGAACATCCGACGTGATCGCCAGCCTGGTGGTCTTCCCCGATACGGAGATTCGCCTGGTCGAGATGGCCGCACCACGCTACGGGCTGAACAGCAACCCTTATGTGATTCGTGCGAGCGACCTTTCCGGCCAGCTTGAAGTCCTGGTTTTTGACCCCTCACCCCAATCGACTCAGTTCGAACTGCTGTCGCAACACGCCAGCACGTACATTTCCGAACAGGGGCACTACACAATTGCCACCAACGGGCAGAACAGCGAGATCACCGTGTGGGACGGAAGCGCGGTGGTCGACAGCAACGGCAACCGGGACCGGATCGAACTGGGAAGAAACCAGCACACGGTGATTCAAAACACAGGCGAATCGATCACCATCACGGACGCGGAAATCCCCCTGGTGGTAAACCACGACTTTTCACATGCACTCGACGAGGGCTGGCGTCTGTACAACGTGGGCATCCCCATAGGAAACGCATCCGCCACGGTGTTTGACGGTAGGCCGGTGGTGATTTTCGACCGCTCACAGGGACACTGGCCTGACCAAGCCCTCGGCCACGGCGAAACCGGGCTGATCCAGGAGCTTCAGGTAGACGTTACCGACTACGCCAACCTGGAAATCCAGGCCACGTTGTTCATCGACGAACAGTCATTATCGACCTGCGGGGAAGCGGGCAGCGAGTGCCCGTTGATGATGAACATCAACTACATCGACCCGGCGGGGAACGAGCAGGAATTCATACATGGCTTCTACGCGACCACCGAACCCCAACTGAGCTACCCGCAGGCATGCGCAAGCTGCCGCAGCGAACACGAGCGGATCAACCTCAAGAGCTGGTATACGTACGAGTCGGGGAACCTGCTGGAGCTATGGCCTGCCGAGCAGCGCCCTGAATATATCAACAGCATCAGCGTCTACGCTTCGGGCCACGCCTACAAAGTGTTTCTGTCGGACATCTCGATATTAGCCAGCAAATAGCCCACACCGGCAGCGCCGCACCCGATGGCCCCTCGACCGCTAGCCGAACTCTGAGGGGTTGACGTCACGCAGGCGGAGTGAGAGATCAGCCGCCGATTCAGCTTCGAGAGTCAGGACTTTCACGTCCGGGTAGTGTTTCTCGAACACCGGGATGACCGACTCCTTCCAGTCGGCTGGGTTGACGACGATCACGGTCTTGTCGCCTGCGCCCCCGCTCACCGCGTCCTCCGGGTCAAACCCCACCGTCCAGTGGTGCTCCACCCACATCTCACTCTCCACAAAGGCATGAAGCCACTCCCTCGATATGTCGGGAGGAAGCAGGACGTACGTCCGATGAGCCTGCGGTGGAGGTACGTCGCCAGCCGCCCCGCCCGACGCGCTGGGCGTCGTCTCCGCCGGATGTTTGGATTCGACCACCCTGATCGTCGCCGAGAGCGGGTTAATGTCACCGGCGTTTACCGTCGCGGTGTACGGCCCTGGGGCGTCCGGGACGAAGCGCCAGCTCCAGACATAGCCCCCCTCGCCCATACCATGTTCCATGGCCTGCATCGAGACGGTTCCGGATGGGCCGCTGACGGTGAGATGGACGCTGCTCAATGCAGATGGGCTTTTCACTTGCACGGTGACGATCTCCCCAACCAGCCTCGACGCGCTTTCCAGCGCCAGCGTGACCGCGCCCGGCGTGGAAGGCACTTCCGATGGCGCTTCCGCCACCACCTCCAACGAGGCATCGTCCCAAAACACCTGGTTGTGACGCCTGGGCTGCTCCGCCGCGCTGAACAGGAAAACGGTGACCTCCTTACGGTCGGCCCTGGCTTGCACCATGAAGCCATCGTCGTATGCGTCGTACACCTGCTTCTCGCCCGACCAGATCACCGACTCGTCAAAGGGGCTGCTGCCGCCCTCCGGGTCAAGCCCGATCCGCAGGCGGACGCCTCCCGGCGACTCACTGCTGCCAGGGTCATCGCCGGTCGTGCTCCAGGCGTGCCCGTAGGCGACAAAGCGCAGCGCCTGGCCGGGCTGCACCGACACAGTCTGCATCAGCCCCGCCGCGTGCGCGCCGCCGTCCGTCGCATACGCCTGGGCGGCTCTCCCCGTGCGAACGTGGGAGGGCTGCTCGTCCACTCCGCAGCGGCTGAAGGCTGGCTCTCTGGTCTGCTGCGCCTCGTCAGCCGACCGGGACGCCACCCAGAATGGATACCATCCCTGGGCAACCTGCTTATCCGCTTTTCCATTCCAGGCCCGGAACTCGCCTTCGAAACCAGGGTTCACCAACAGGTTTGTCATCATTCACATCGCCCATCGCTTAACAGCAGGTTAAAAAGCACGCGCGCCTATCGCCTCGGCGTCGATCCGCATCTTCCCATCCTCGCTCCTCCAGACCTCAAACGGATAGTAGGCAGACGCCGAGACGGCAAAGGCGAAGGCCGCACCAATGCCAGGCCGGGTGCGGAGGCTGTAATAGTAATCGAGGTACTGCTGGGTGCGGGACTGGCTGTCAAGCAGGGGAGACGTGCTGCTGAACTCGGTGATCATCACCAGCTTATCAGGCCACCTGTCCCGATAGTACATGTACTTCCCGCCACCGTTCTCCGAAGCAATCCCATGCCGGTCTTCCCAATGACAGTGGCAGCCAATCCAAT
>JARRJX010000282.1:0-6009 GCA_037388645.1 Chloroflexota bacterium | reverse complement strand
GCTGCCGATCAGCATCCTGCAATCGTTCGCCGCCCCGCGTGAGGGCTGGGAAGGGCAGGAGGAGCTACTGCGCGAGCGCATCTCCGGGACGGTGACCGCGCTGCTGGCGCTGGTCGGCATCACGGCCAAGCCAGTCGAGAGCCGCGAGCACATCCTGCTCTCCAACATCCTGGAATACAACTGGCGCAACGGCGTCGACCTGACGCTGGAGCATATGATCTTGCAGGTGCAGAACCCGCCCTTCAGCCAGCTTGGTGTGCTGGATGTGGAGGAGATCTTCCCGGCAAAAGACCGGGCCAAGCTCGCCAAGATGATCAACAACATCATCGCCGCGCCCAACTTCCAGAACTGGATTCAGGGGGAGCCGATCGACATCCCGTCCCTGCTGTTCACCAGCGAGGGCATCCCGCGGTGCTCGATCTTCTACGTCGCGCACCTGAACGACGCCGAGCGGCAGTTCATCATCACCCTGCTGCTGGAGGAGGCGCGGGCGTGGATGGCGGCCCAATCCGGCTCGACCAGCCTGCGGGCGCTGATCTACATCGACGAGGTGTTCGGGATGATCCCGCCCTACCCGCGCAACCCACCGACCAAAGAGCCGATCATGCGGCTGCTCAAGCAGGGGCGCGCCTTCGGGGTCGGCACGGTGCTCGCCACCCAGAACCCGAAGGACCTGGACTACAAGGGCCTGAGCAACATGGGCACCTGGTTCATCGGCAAGATGCAGACCGAACACGACAAGGAGCGGGTGCTGGAAGGGTTGGACACGGCCCGCGACGCCACCTCCGCGCTGGACATCAGCACGGTGGGCGATCTGATCACGAACCTGGGGCCGCGCCAGTTCATCATGCACAACGTGCACGAGCGGGAGACGCCGATCCTGATGCACACCCGCTGGGCGATGTCGTACCTGAGCGGGCCGCTCACCCGCGAGCAGGTCAGCCGCCTGATGGACAACCAGCGCAACCTGTACCAGGCCCCCGCGCTAACCAGCCGCCCCAGCTACTTCCCGACGGCGGCGGAGCGGAGCGCAGGGATGCCCGCCCCAGAGACACCCGCCGCCCCGGCAGCGGGGGCCACGCCCCAGATGCAGGCCCCCCAGGTCAACTACCCGCCGCCGGGCAGCAGCCAGGGTGCGTCGACGCCCAGCTACCCGCCGCCCGGCAGCGGCTCAGGCGCATCAGCGCCCACCTACTCGATCACCCAACCGGAGACGCCAACCGGGCCGCGGGAGCCAGCCGCCGAGCAGCCCATTCGCCGCACGGCGAGCAGCCCGACGCCTCCCGGCTTCTCGACCGTGCCGCCGGAACTGCCGGACACGGTGCGCCAGTTCTACCTGCCGACCGAGTACACGGTCGAGCGGTCGATCCGGCAGTGGGAACAGTGGATGAACCAGCCCGCTTCGAGCGTCCAGACTCACAAGCGGCTGCTCTACCGGCCCTCGCTGCTGGCCCAGTGCGTGGTGCGCTACCAGCACAGCAGCAGCCCCTCGGCGGAGGCGCTCACCTACGCCTTCGTAGTGCCTAACATCCCCCGGCTGCCCTTCCTGGAATGGAGCGAGTACCATTCGGAGCCGTTCGACCCCTACGCCCTGGACCCACAGGCGTTCTCCGAGGCGCTGTACGCCGACATCCCGGAGGGGATGACGACCAAGACCAGCTTCAAGGAGCTGCAAACCAACCTGGAGGACTGGCTCTACCACAACACCTGGCTGACGATCTATAACAACCCGGCACTGAAGCTCTTCAGCGGGATGCACGAGAGCCTACAGGAGTTCCAGTCGCGGGTGCACAACCTGGCGCGGGAAGGCCGTGACGAGGAGGTCGACAACGTGGCCGCCCGCTACGACAGCAAGCTGGCGACGCTGGAAGACCGCGCCCGGAAGCGGGCGATGCGCCTGGAACAGGAGCGCGAAGAGCTGGGCGCGCGCAAGTCGGAGGAGCTGCTGGGCGGGGCCGAATCGGTGATGCGACTGTTCGGGGGCCGCCGCTCGTACTACACGCTATCACGCACCAGCCGCCTGCGCCGCTACGCCAACATGAGCGAGAGCCAGGTGGGCATGCTGGAGCAGGACGTGCAGGACATCCTGGCGCAGATGGACCGCACCGAGAAGGAGATGGAGAGCGCCTTGCAGGGCGTCGACGACAAGTGGGCGGACATCGCGCAGCAGATCGAAGAGGTGCGGATCACGCCCTACAAGAAGGACATCAACATGATGGTGTTCGGGATCGGGTGGGTGCCCTACTGGGACGTGCAGATCAACAACTCACCGGTGATCCTGCCCGCCTCGTCCTCCGGGCTGAGCGTGGCGCAGGACCCCAGCATCGACGAGGGGTTCTTCTACAACCAGACGGGGAACAGCTACTACACGTGAGATCGAGATGATCGTTTAGTCCCGACTAGTGCCAGGGCGGCCACACACCGCCCTGGTTTTTTGTTGGTGTGGGGCGGATCACTCGGCGATGCCGCCACAGCCGCAGGTTAACGAAGTTTCGATATTTAGTCCGACCACTCACGGAAGGCGGGGAACGCCTGACGCTAAAGCGGTCAGGCTCAATGGCGACTAAAGTCGCTTGATGTCGACAGATGTCGACTCAAAACCGTGGATGGAGAAAGGAACAGGTCATCGCCGTAGGTTTTGACCTGCGGCGGTCGCCGCCTGGCGGGTTGATCGCCTGTCAAAAAATGCACTTGACAACCCAGGGGCCGAATGGCATAATCCCGCCCAATCTATCGACAAAAGGCGCTGACGGAGACGGGACTGCGAGGAGAGGCCTCGCCAGGGAGACCGGGCCACAGACTGAGAGCCTGGTTCGAGAACCGGTCGCAGTCGTTCCCTCCTGAGCCGAAAGATGAAAGGAATCTATCAACGGATAGGCTCCGAGTAGTCTGCACCGGGCCGCCCGCCGTTATCCGGGCAACCAATCGCAGGGAATCGCCCTGCCGTTGGCGACACGAGCGGGTGATCGACGCCGAGAGGCGCTGTCACCAGGCAGGGTGGTACCGCGCGAGCGACAGGCTCCCGTCCCTGAGGGATGAGGGGCTTTTTTATTTGAGCTGCGGACAGTGGTATAAAGCGGCGGGGGCGAGATGTATCTCGCCCCTACAGGCACGAATTCATTCCGGGTTCTCGATAAGCTGAAATGCTAATCACAAGGAGCGCATATGCTGGGTCGACTCAGACAAATCGAAGCGGACACGCTGGAACAGATTCAGGCCGTGGAGGACAGCGCGGCGCTGGACGAGCTGGAGCGGGCGACGATCGGGAAGAAGGGTGAGGTCACCACCGCGCTGCGCACGGTCGGCCAACTACCGCCGGAGGAACGGCCCGCCGCCGGGCAACTCGCCAACGAGGTCAAGCAGCGGCTGGCGGCGGCGTTCTCTGAGCGAACCGAGGCGCTGCACGCGGCGGAGCTTTCGCGCAGCTTGCAGGAGGGCGCAATCGACGTGACGCTGCCCGGCAGGATGCGGCCTGTCGGTCGGCTGCACCCGGCTACGCAAACCCTGCGCGAGATTTACGCGATCTGGGCCGAGATGGGCTTCCAGGTGTATCTGAGCCGGGACGTGGAGGACGACGATACGAACTTCACGCAGCTCAACATGCCGCCCTTCCACCCGGCCCGCGACATGTGGGACACCTTCTACACCGACCGGGAAGGGGTGATCCTGCGCACGCACACCTCGCCGGGGCAAATCCGGGCAATGCGCGACTTCGCGCCGGAGCCGATCCGGGTGATCCTGCCCGGCATGTGCTACCGCTACGAGCAGGTCACCACCCGCCACGAGATGCAGTTCAACCAGGTGGAAGGGCTGGCGGTCGGCTACAACATCCGGCTGACCGACCTGAAGGGCACGATGGCCGCCTTCGCCCGGCGGATGTACGGGGCCGAGCGGCAGGTGCGCTTCCGCTGCTCGCACTTCCCGTTCACGGAGCCGAGCATGGAGGTCGACGTGGAGTGCATCCTCGCCGGGTCGGGGATGGTGCACCCGGTTGTGCTCAAGAACGGCGGTTACGACCCCGCAGTGTTCTCCGGGTTCGCCTTCGGGCTGGGGCCGGAGCGGATCACGATGCTCAAGCACGGGATCGAGGACATCCGCTACTTCTGGGGGAACGACCAGCGCTTCCTGGAGCAGTTCTAGGGAGCTATCCGTAAATTCGCCCCGATGTTCCATCGGCGCTCATTTCGGATAGCTGGGAGGACTGATTCGAACTCGCCTGGTTGGGCGGGGGCGAGATGTATCTCGCCCCTACGTGACGCGGATTCGACTTGAGGCTTCCTTAACGGATAGACGTTGAAATATGTCGGTTGAAGGCACGGGCAGAACAGCAACCATCAAGGAGTGGTGGGAGAGCCAGCCGCCCCGCAGGCAGTCGGCGCTGTGGATGGCGGGTGCCATGATCGGGTATGCGCTGGTCACGCTGATCGCCACCTGGCCGCTGATCGGCCACCTGGGAACGGCCCTGCCCGGCGCGCGGGGGGATCAATTCGAGAAGACCTACCTGCTCTGGCACACCGCGCACGCGCTGGTGCGGGGCCAGAATCCGGGGTTTTTCCGGCTGCTGGTCTATCCGAATGGGGCGTTCTCGGCGGTGCGCTTCGCGCAGCTGGCGCTATTCGTGCTGGCGACGCCGCTGACGCTGGCCCTGGGGCCGGTCGGGGCCTACAACGCCCTGTTCCTGCTCTCCTACGCCCTGAGCGGGGCGGCGGGCTACCTGCTCTGCTGCTGATGCTGTTCCCGCTGCGGGTGGCGCACGCGCTGGTAGGGCACGTCGAGTTCGCCAGCCTGTACGTGATCGTGTTTTACATGCTGATGCTCAGGCGGACGCTCAACCAGCCCTCGACCCGACGCGCGATCTTCACTGGCGTGTGGCTGGGGCTGGCCGCGCTGTTCCACATCACCAACCCGCCCTACATCCTGCTGTGGTGGACGGTCATTTACACCGGATGGCACCTGATCAAGAATCGACCGACCGGGGAGACGTGGCGGGCGCTGGGGATCGCCTTTGGGGTGGGCGCACTGATCGTGATCCCATTCTACCTGCCGCTGCTGGGGGCGCTGGGCGAGCCGTCAGCGGAGATTGTCGAGGGGGGGACGGTGGCGTATTCCGCCGACCTGCTAAGCTCCATCAGCCCGTCGCCGGATAACCCAATCTTGCGCGCCGCCGGGCTGATCCCGGCCTACGCCGAGTCGACGTTGGCCGGGGAGCCGCAGGAGGTGATCGCCTACCTGGGGCTGATCCCGGTGGCACTGGCCGCGCTGGCCCTGCTACGGCGCGCGCCGGAGAGCGGCGTGTGGCTGGCGGTGGCGCTGGTGGCGATGATCCTCTCGCTCGGCCCGATCCTCAAGGTGGGCGGCGAGCCGGTCACGCTCCGGGTGGAATCGGCGGAGACGTACGTCGCAATGCCTTACGCGCTGATCGGCAGGCTGCCGCTGCTGCGAATCGGGCGGACGGTGGGGCGGATGAACGCCCTGACCGGCATCGCGCTGACGGTATTGGCGGCGGAGGGCGTGTCGATTGGGCTGCGGGGTAATGGCGGCTGGCACACCTGGGCGCTGGGGGCGGCCTCGCTGCTGCTGGTGGGTGAGTATCTGGTCGAGTGGCCGATCCCGCTGCGCGATGCGACGATCCCACCCAGCGTCGAGGCGCTGGCCGAGATGGAAGGCGAGGGTGCGGTGCTCAACCTGCCGGTGCACGTCCGGCAAGTGTGGCATACGGCGGAATACTACCAGTCGGTGCACGGCTGGCCGATCATGGGCGGGTACATCGACCGGGCGCTGCCCCAGACGGCGGGGCTGCTGCCGACCTACGACTGGCTGACCGACATCCTGAGCGGGACGGACGTGGTGCCCGCGCCGGGCGCGGGGCAGATCGCCGCGCTGATGGCCCAGGACGGGGTGGCGTATGTGCTGCTGCACCGGGATTTAACCGAAGACCAATCGCGGCTGGACGCGGAGCTGCGGGCGTGGCTGGGCGAGCCAGTGAGCGAGGACGAGCGGACGGCGCTA
>JARRJX010000281.1:0-4102 GCA_037388645.1 Chloroflexota bacterium | reverse complement strand
CGTCCGCATCGACTATTATGTGGTGATCGAGTTTGAGGCGTTCACCACGCTCGTCGACGAGATCGGCGGCATCGACGTGTTCGTGCCCAGGGAGATTTACGACCCATCCTTCCCCGACGACAGCTACGGCTACGACCCGTTCTATATGCCCTCCGGGATGCAGCACATGGACGGGATCACCGCCCTGCACTACGCGCGCACCCGCCACGCCGATAACGACTACGAGCGCGCCCGCCGCCAGCAGGCCGTCGTCCTGGCCGTCCGGGAGAAGGTGCTCAGCCTGGATATGCTCCCCCGCCTGATCCAGCGCGCGCCCAGCCTGTATGCCACCCTCAGCGACAGCGTGACCACCGACATGACGCTGGAGGAGATGATCGACCTGGCCTCGCTTGCCCAGGAGATTCCCACCGAGAACATCCGCAACGGCGTGATCGACAGCAATTACGTGGTAGGCTACACCACCGAGCAGGGGTCGCAGGTGTTGATCCCCAGCCGGGCGCGGATCAGCGAGTTATTGACCGACGTATTCTGGCTGGAGTGACCGCCAAGTGCCCGACGACTACGAGCAGCTACCCCTCTTTGAGCGCAACGCGCAGGTCGCGGAGGGGGACTCCACGCCCACCGGCCTGGGGCCGGAGGTGCTGCTCCAGGACGCCTATCTTGTCTATCTGGAGGCGCTCCGTCTCAGCGGCGCGTCGGTGCACACGATCAGGTCGTTCAGGAGTGACCTCAACCTGCTCTATAAATGGGCAGGTTTTCATAAGTCGATTGGCAGTATCGCCACCCAGGACTTAAACAGGTTCCTCCACTGGATGTTGAACGAGCGTGGCAAGCCGTGCAGCCCCAAGACCTACGCCCGCCGTGTGACCACCCTCAAGAACTTCTTCGGCTATCTTTACGAGGAAGGGGCCATCCCGCGTGACCCGTCGGCAGCGCTGATCCAGCGCCCGGTGAGCAGCCCCCTGCCGGACGTGCTGGCCGAGGAGGAGGTCAGGCAGGTGCTGGCCGCCACCCAGGCGATGCGCGCCAACGCCGAGAAGCCCGACGCGCGCCCCCACATGCTCGTCACCCTGCTGCTGCAAACCGGCATCAAGAAGGGCGAGTGTGTCGCCCTGACGCCCGCCGATGTCGACCGCAGCGATCCATCGTCGCCCTTCCTCTGGGTGCGTTACACCAACCCCCGCCTGCGCTACAAAGAGCGTAAGATCAACCTGGATCGCGAGTGGCTGCCGGTGTATGAGGAGTACGTCCTCCAGCGCAGGCCGGTGGAGACGATCTTCGACTGCACCGCCCGCAATCTGGAATACGTCCTGCGGGACGTTGCCCAGGCGGCGGGCGTGCCCCGCAAAAAAGTCTCCTTTGAGGCGCTGCGCTGGACGTGCGCGGTGAGCGATTTCCGCGCCCAGATGGACCACGAGCGCCTCCGCCAGAAGCTTGGCCTCAGCCGCATCTCCTGGCGTGAGACCAGCAGCCGCCTCCAACAGTTGGTCGAGGGGCTTGGCGAGTAACACCGGCCAAGCCTGGCCCCAGAAAGTTGAAATGCCGATAGGCTGACAGGCTGAAATGCCGCCGTCTTCCCCCTCTTGACAACTGGTCAGACCAGTGCTACAGTGTGGGCAAATTGGCAGACCAGCGGGAGCGCCATGAGCCGAGAAAAAACCACCGAGCGCGTCGAACGCCTCCTGATCGAAGCCATCCTCGGCGGCACCTTCCCTCCCGGCAGCGCCCTGCCCGGCGAGCGGGCGTTGAGCAAAGAGTTAGGGGTGGCCCGCCCGGCCCTGCGCGAGGCCCTTCAGCGCCTCCACCGCGATGGCTGGCTCGACATCCAGCAGGGCAGATCGACCCGCGTCAACGACTTCATGCAGGAGGGTGACCTGGCGCTGTTGGCCCGTCTGCTGAAGACTCAGAGCAGCCTGCTGCCCACCTTTGTGCCGAGGCTTCTGGAGGTCTGGGAGGTGCTCGCCCCGGTGTACACCCGTCAGGCGGTGCTGAACGCCCCGGAGAAAGTCGTCGAGCAGGTGGAGGGCTATCGCGGCATGGCCGCCCGCCCGGAGTTTTTCGCCCGCGCTCAGTGGAGGCTGCACCGCGCGCTGGCCGAGTGGTCTGGCAACGTCGTTTATGCGCTGGTGCTCAACGGCTTCGCCGATTTTTACGTCCGGTTCGCCACCCAGGACTACGCGGAGCCAGCCCAGGGGGCCGGGCTGTGCGCCTTCTGGGGGGCGCTGGCCGATGCGGCCCGGTGCAAGGACGCCGGAGAGGCCGCCGCGCTCGTGGCGGGGGATTTGGCGGCGCAGCGGGCGCGCTGGTCGGGTGAAAGGTTAACAGCCTGGTTGGAGGTTATCCAGGCCCAGGAGGCAGGGAGGGAGGCCGAAGAAAAGAACGAATCGGACGCCAATACGTAATTAACAATAACAAAGACGATGCACCGGTCTGCCGTGAAAATGCGGGAAACATTGATAAACGGCAAACCGGCGCACCAACATGTGATAAGAGCAGATATCACACCCCCCAGTATATCACACTTCCTTACGTCTGCTGTATGTTGCCGAACTGCTGAGCGCGCGCCGTCGATCCGCACGCGGCTGGCGCTTTTGTCGTGGCGGCGGGGATGGTCTGGGGGTCTTAGCGAAAATGAAAGGAAGTTCCCCATGCGGATTAGATTGGTTGAAACCCGTTCACACAGTAACAACGTGTATGATCACTCGCTGCTGCCCCGGCTTGGCCTGCCCCAGATCGGCGCGATCCTGTCCCAGGGCGGCCACGACGTGCGCATCTACGTCGAGACCCTCGCCCCGGTCGACTGGGACGACCTGCTCGCAGCAGACTTGGTCGGCTTCTCCACGACCACCGCGACCACGCCCCCGGCCTACGAGATGGCCGATCGGCTGCGCAAGGCGGGGGTGCGGGTGGTGTTCGGCGGGGCGCACGTCACCTTCCTGCCCGACGAGGCCATCGCCCACGCCGATTTCGTCGTGCGCGGCGAAGGCCACGCCACGATCGTCGAGCTGGTTGACGCCCTGGAGAGCGGCGGCGGCTTTGCCGACATTGCCGGGCTGTCCTACCGGGGCGGCGAGGGCGTCGTGCACAACCCTGACCGTCCCTTCTGCGACAATGCCACCTTTGCTGCGCTGCCCGTCCCCGACCTGAGCCTGATCGTCGGCCACGAGCGGATGGGAACCTGGCCGGTGATGACTCAGTGGGGCTGCCCCTACAACTGCGACTTCTGCTCGGTGATCAAGATGTTTGGGCGCAGGGTGCGCTACCGTCCGGTCGAGGATGTGTTAGACCAGCTAGAGCGCATCCCCGAAGGCCGGACTGTCTTCTTCTACGACGACAACCTGGTCGTCGACAAGCGCCGCACCAAGGCGCTTCTGCGGGGCATGGTCGAGCGCGGGCTGAGCCTCTCCTGGTCGGCCCAGATGCGCGCCGAGGCGATCTACGCCGACAAAAAGACCGGCGAGTGGGATGTCGAGCTGCTGGAGCTGATGCGCCAGACCAACTGCCGCTGGGTGTACATCGGCTTCGAGTCGGTCAACCCCGACGCGCTGGAAGCCTACCGCAAGCAGCAGACCGTCGAGCAGATCGCGGAGAGCATCCGCGCCTTCCACGCCTACAACATCTGGGTGCACGGCATGTTCGTGCTCGGCTCGGACGCCGACACCCTGGAGACGACCAAAGCAACCGTCGACTTCGCCATCAAGCACCAGATCGACACCGTGCAGTTCATGACGCTCACCCCCCTCCCTGGCACCGATTTTTACTATCGGATGAAAGCGGAGGGGCGGATTATCTCCGACGACTGGACGCTCTACGACGGCCACCACGCCCTGGTCGAGCCGGCCAATATGTCGGCCTACGCGCTGCAAAAGGCCTCATTGCAGGCCATGCTGCGCTTCTACGCCCCCCGCCGTGCCTGGGGAATGCTGGTCAGGAACGCGGTTCGGGAGCTGCCTTTCCTGCTCCGCCTGCTCGTGCGCGAGCAGCGGCTGCGCTTCACCCTGCCGCGCGTGGCGATCCTCTCGATCCGGCCTGGGAAATGGATGGAGATTCCGACCCTGCTCAACCAGGCGCTGGACTTCGCCAGTTGGCAGCGTCTACAGCG
>JARRJX010000280.1:0-8397 GCA_037388645.1 Chloroflexota bacterium | reverse complement strand
GCTGGACGAGTTATGCCTGTGGGCCTTTCGCTACCCGGCCCCAACCTACAGCTTCCCCGATTACTTCACCCTGGTCTCTTCCGATTTCACGCCCAAACCGATCTACTACGAGCTGCAAGCCTGGGCGCGCGGCTGGGACGCCGTACCCTGACCGGCTTACTCGCCGAGCAAGTGGAAGGCGTTGACGGCGGGCAGGAACACGTCCTCGTAGAGGTAGTCGCGCTCGGCGGGCGGCGCGGTGAGCTGGATCAGGAACAGCCCATCCTCACCCACTGCGAAGTCGATGATCTGCCCCAGGTATTGGAAGGAGTAGATGTCCCAGGTGATCCCGTTCGCCTGGCGCTGCGCGATCAGTGCTTCCTCCTGGCTGACCTCGAAGTAGGAGAAATAAGAGTCGAGGTCGATCGACCCATACCCCACCCCCTGGGTCAGCGAGACGGAATCGTCCAGCGAGCGCATCCAGAATCCTGGGAATAGTTCCAGCCACTCCGCCGGTCTCACCCCGCCAAACCCCGCGAAGTCGTAGCTGAAGGGGACGAGCGTGATCTGCCGGTTGATGATCACGAAGTTCGGCTCGGCCACCTCCTCCACGCAGTCGTCGTTGGGGCGGGTGGTGGGGTCATCCAGGAAGTCCAGCATGATGCCGGTCGCGCACCAATCAAACAGGAATGCGCCGTGGCTCTGGGAGGGGAAGGTGTAAAAGTAGCTGTTTTCCAGGTTGTCCGCGACCATTTGTCCCCAGGCGGGCGGCGTGATCGGGTCGAAGCCGCCGGAGAGCACCAGGACGGGCACGTCGCTCACCAGTGGCTCGTCGGTGAAAGGCGGCAGGGGCTGCACGTCCCACAGGTCACAGGACTCCAGGAACTCGTTGGCGTCCAGGGCGTTGGCGATTGCCGGGTTCACGCCGTCGAGGAGCTGGTCGTCGGCGCTGAAGTCGCCTTCCCCACGCTGAACGTCTGCTCGACCTCCACGTGATACACGTACAGGATGGTGGAGATCAGGTTATAGTTCCCGTAGTGCATGTCGTAGATCAGCCGAGGGATGTGTGGCACGACCTCCGCCGAGTAAAGCAGGTTTTGAAACGCCAGCACCAGGGTGTCCCCGTCAAGCTTCGTTTCGTACGTCTCGAAGGTCTGGTAGTCGATGATCGGGATCGTCGCGGGGTTTTCGTTCAGGTCGGCGACCAGCTGGTAGAAGACTTCGTCCAGGTTGGGGTAAGCCTGGGCGCAGGGCGCATAGGCGGCGCAGGCGGCAAACACCTCGTTCAGGCTGCGCTGGGCGTTGGAGGCCACTGCCGGGGCGACGTCGACCTGGAGCGGCACGACGGCGTCCAGGATCACGCTGTGTAAGCCGTCGGGGTAGTCGCGCATGACGTGCTGGGCCAGCAGCGTGCCGTACGACACCCCATACAGGTCGATCTGATCGTAGCCGAGCGCCAACCGCAGCGCCTCGACGTCGCGGGCGTTCTCCACGCTGTTATAGGCGGAAAGGGAGAGCGGTTGGCGGCTGAGCCGCTCGTGGCAGTCGGCCACCGCCTGGATGTACATCTGCTGGAGCACGTCGGGCGGCTGGTACTCGTCGGCGCGGCTGGCGATGACGTCGTCCATCTCCGGGCACATCAGGTCGGGGTACGTGTGGCGTGTGCCGCGCTGGTCGAAGAGGACGACGTCGCGCGTTTCCAGGATCGAGTCGCCCAGCCCCATCAGGAAGAGGTCTCCATAGGTGTCGATGGTCGAAGCGCCGGGGCCTCCCTGGGCGAACACCAGCGGGGTGGCTGGCTCCTCGGCGTAGCTCTTGAAGATGACCACCGGCAGCCGTATCTGGCGGCTGTCCGGTAGGGCGTGGGATTCCCGCACGAGCAGGTAGCCGCACTCCACGTCGTCCTCCATCGTGCGCTCGATCGGCATGCGGAAATCCGGGAAGGTGCGGCAGGCCGCCTCGTTGAAATCTCCGCTCACCGGTAGAGGCCGGTACAGGTCGGGCGTTGGCTCTAATGTCGATTCCACCGCCTGTTCGGTTGGTTCTACCGCCGGGGAAGGTGTGGCCGTGGGCTTGCCGGATAGTTTGACGGCCTGGGCGGTCACCTGGGCCCAGGTCACGCCCTGGCCGGAGGGGGCAGCGCAGGCGGACAGCAGGAGGCTCCCACCCAGCACGATCAGGGACACGCGGCCCTGGTATGTCATCTTCTACACCTGTTCGCTATATCAGATTCCAGCACCAGCCTGTCCAGAATGACGCTCTCGCTCCCTGCCTCCCTGGCGTAATATTAATCTCAATACTCACTTTGAGCCACAATTGTAATAAAAGTAGGGTGATTCCCCATGCGGGGTGTAAAACCAATGTTCCATAATAAGATTAGTCTGTCTCTTAGCTTGTGGAAGCGGCATGGGCTCAGCACTTCAATACACGGTATTCCTCATTCTGGCCCCGCTGGCGGCGATCAGCGTGCTGGTGATCGCTGTTATTTCCTGGCGCTACCGGACAGCGCCCGGTGCCCGCGCCTTGTTCTGGCTGATGCTCGTCGTGGCGGGCTGGCTGGTCTGCAATACGCTGGAGCTGATCACCCTGTCCGAGGCCCAGACGCTCTTCTGGGCCAGGATCACCTACACCTTCATCGCGCTGTCCGCCGTCGCGTGGCTGGCCTTTGCCCTTCAATATACGGGTCGGGATTGGTGGCTGGCCCTTCCCCGCTTTCTCCTGCTCTTGATCATCCCCATCCTGACCATCATCCTGGTCAACACCAACGACTGGCATGGGCTGATCTGGCGGGAAACCTCCTTCATCGCTGTGCCTTTTGCCCTGGCTTTGCGCGTTTCCTATGGCCCCTGGTTCTGGGTGTACATGGTCTATGCCTATTTGTGCGTGGTGTTGGGGGCATTCCTGGTCATTAAATCGTATATTGCTTCGCCAGGGTTGTATCGAAAGCAGTCGACCTGGGCTTTGATCGGCGTTTTTATCCCGCTGATGTTTAATGTCGTCTACATTTTCCGCCTCATCCCCGGCCTGACGAAGGACTTCTCGCCCATCGGGTTCGCGCTGGCCGGGATCGCCGCCGCCGTCAATATCTTCCGCTACCGGCTGCTGGATATATCGCCCATCGCCCGGACGATGCTCGTCGACAACCTGGAAGACGGCATGCTGGTTCTGGACAGATACAACCGGATCGTCGACCTGAACCCCGCCATCGAGCGCCTGATCGGCTTAGCCAGCGACGACGTGCTCGGCCAGCCTGTCGGCAAGGCCCTGAAGCGCTGGCCCGACCTGGTCGAACACATACACCACAACAGAGGAGTGCCGTTTCAGCTAGAGTTGAAGAAAGGCGACTCCACGTACCACTGTGAGGTGCGGCTCTCGCCGGTGTTCGATCAGCGTGGGCGCACCCTGGGGCGCTTGATCATCCTCCATGATACGACCAACCGGGTGAAAGCCGAGGCCGAGCGCGAGCGGCTGATCAGAGAGCTGGATGCGTTCGGCCACACCGTCGCCCACGATCTCAAGAACCCGCTGGGCAACATCATCGGGTTTGCTGCCCTGCTGGATGAGGACGGCCCGGATGACCCGATCACCCGGCAAATAGTGGCCCATATCCTGCAAAACAGCTTCAAGATGAACAACATCATCGATGAACTGATGGTCCTGGCCGGTGTGCGGGAGGGGGCGGTCACCATGCGCCCCCTGGATACGTCGGAGATCGTCTGGCAGGCCAGGCAGCGCCTGTCCTACGTGATCGAAGAATCCGGCGCGGAGATCGTCACCCCGGCCAGTTGGCCCTCGGCGCTGGGATATGCGCCCTGGGTGGAGGAAATCTGGGTGAACTACCTGAGCAATGCGCTCAAGTACAGCGGGAAGCCGCCCCGCATTGTCCTGGGCGCTGCCCGCCAGCCTGATAAGCGCGTGCGCTTCTGGGTGCAGGATAACGGGCAGGGGATCACGCCAGAAGACCAGGGCAAGCTGTTCGTGCCGTTCACCCAGCTCAACCAGGCCCAGACGGATGGGCACGGCCTGGGCCTGTCGATTGTCCAGCGGATCGTCGAGAAGCTGGGCGGGGAAGTCAGCGTGGAGAGCGAGCCTGGGCAGGGGAGCACTTTCAGCTTCACCCTGCCCGCCGCCAACGGGCACCAGAACGGGCACCAGGAAGCGAGCCTGCCCGCTGTGGCGGATGAAGCCGTAGTAGAGCTAAAGTCTGAGCCTGGCTATCAGGGATGCCGCGTTTGCTCCCAGGTGCGCAGCCCGTAGCGGCTCAGATAGATCGGGATGTGTTGATACCACGCGTTTGCCGCTTCTATCTCCCGGATCATGGTGCGTTTGACCGACGACAGGTCGCCGCACAGCAGGGTGATCGAGCCGCCATCACCCCCGGCCCCATTTACCTTCCAGCCTAACGCGCCGTGCGCCTGCGCGATCTCGATAATGTGTCGGGCGTCGTCGCTGACCAGGGCGGGGTTAAGCTGCGCCTGCGCCTCGGTGTTCTCGATCATTGCCCGGCCCAGCGCCCTGAAATCTCCTGCGTAGACTGCATCGCGCGAGGGACCGGCGGTTTGGCGCAGGGCCTCGATCTGGGGGGCAGTCGGACCGCTGTCCTCCAACGCCCGGATGGTTGCCAGGTGCACGTCGGAGGATTGGTGCGCTTTCCCCAGGAATATCAGCGCCAGCCTCCGCTCAAGCTCCCACCAGATCGAGTTAGGCACCTGTATCTGCGACACCGTCGCGTGGGGATAGCGAAACATCTCGATGTAGTTGACGCCACCGTAGGCCGCGCAGAGCTGATCCTGGATGCCGCTCTGCTGCTTGAGCAGGTCGGTCTCCACGGCGTGCGCCTTGTAGGCCACTTCGTGCGGGCTGAGCCGCCCCGGCGTCAGGCGGTCGAGCGCGCCGATCAGCGCGACCGTCACCGCCGCCGAGGTTCCGGTTGACGCCCCGGCGGGGGCTTTGGAGAAGATCGTCACCTGGAAGGCCAGGTCGTCGGGCACATCCATGATCGCGATCGGGTGTAGCGCTCGCCGTAGTTTTCGGCGTACAGCGTGATCCGCTCGTCCTGGCCCTGGTAAGGATACACCTCGATTTGCACCTCGGCATAGGGATACACGCCGATATTGAACACAGCACCATACTCGGCGAACCAGGTATCGGTCCAGCCGCCGTTATCGCATACCCGGATCGGGGCCGCCGCGTTGATGATGCGGAGTGGCCTGTCCTCAGTCGCCAAGGTCGACCTCCAGTTCGAGGTGGTAGCTGCGTGTTTCGCCTGGTTCCAGCGTAACCAGCGTGCCGCGCCTGCGCTCGGCGGCCCGCCCCTCGACGTAACAATTCGCCGGTTCGATCCCCAGCACATGCGCCACCGCGCCGGGCATCTTCCACTCGACCAGCCTGGGCAGCGTGGCGGTATCCCATCTCACCCGGACGGCCAGCGGGCGCTCGCCGCCGGGCAGCGGGAAGCGCGGGCTGCGGATCGTGACGGTCGCCCGCCCCGCGTCGGTGACGAGGTCCTCGTGATAATAAACCCGCTCCTGGTAGGCCGCATCCGGCCCCTGCCAGCTATCGTACCCTTCGAGCGGCGTTTCCGGCTCGCGTGGGGTGACCTGCCGAGAGGGGAATGAGACGGTCGTCTCCTCGCTCATCAAGGGAAAGCCAAAGTTGCAGTGATAGAGGATCATGTGGGGGGCCGGGCTGAAGCCGATGTTCTCCACCACGTCGTCGATCGTGATCCGGTTCTCGCCCAGGCGGCTGCGGATTGTGCGGGTCAGGCGCAGGCTGTCGAGGAACAGCCCGACCTCCTCGACAATGCCGCCGACCTCCATCTGGTATTCGTCCCCCACCCAGCGCCCTCGCCCGCTCACCTGCCGCGCGGGCAGGTGATGTGCGCGCCCGTGCAGGCCGAACGCGGCTCCCTCGTCCTCGCCTGGCGCGCCCACATAGGTCAGCCCGCAGGTCATCAGCAGGCCGCCTGCGGCGGTGCGCAGCCACCCGAACCCGTGCGCGTCGTAGAACGCCGGGTGAGCGTCGCCGCCCGGCCCCTGCCAGGTCAGCGGCACGCCGCCAAACGTCGCCAGCGAGATATCCAGCCCGCGTGAGGGCAGGACGAGGTATTCCAACCCGGCCCCGCTGCGCACCTGGATCGCCTCCGTGCCCGCCTCGCTGCCCTCCGCCCAGTGCAGGCGGCGCAGCCCGCCGATCTGTTCCAGCCGCCCGACGCGCGCCTCAAGCTCGCGCCGCGGCCATTCCCGTCCATAAAGCTGCATCGTGAGTTGGCCTTTCCATCTGTTTGAGAAGGCGCAGCGGCCTGCCCCGCTGCTTGTGCTACCACCCCAGCCGCCGCCGCACCGCCGACGTCAGCAGGCCGATCTCCTCCACCCGCATCAGGCTGAGCAGCCCGATGTACACGCCCGCGCCGAACAGCCCCGGCACGCCGACCACCAGCAGCTCGGCGATCAGGCTGTCGTCTCCGAACGTATTCTGCATTCCGATCATCGCCCCATAGGCGGCCAATCCCATCGCCGAGGCGGCGATCAGGGCCACGCCCAGCGTGCGGAACAGCCCATGCCCGTCCAACCCGCCCAGCCGCCGCCACAGGATCGCCCCGGCGACCAGGGCGTGCAATAGCTGCTTGAACGAGTCGGCGATCATCAGGCTGAACAGCCCCCAGGAGGGCAGCAGCAGGATCGCCGTTGCCAGGTAGAGGATGTTGACCCCCACCCCGATCAGCGCCGGGGTGAGTGTATCCTGCCGGGCGTAGAAGGCGAAGATGAACAGCAGGTCGACCGCCGCGAAGGGCAGGCCTAGCAGGTAAAACTGGAGCGCCTGGGTGGTCATCAGGGTGTCGAAGGGCAGGAAGTCGCCGTTTTCGAAGACCAGGTCGATAGTCGGCTGGGCCAGGATAAACAGCCCGACCGTCGCGGGCACGATCAGCACCGCGACCAGCCGCAGCCCCTTCGCCAGTGTCCCCTGGAACGCGCCGCTGGAGCCACCGTTTCGTTCTTTGGCGGCGTGGACGGACAGCGTGGGCAGCACGGCGAAGGACACCGCCGTGGCGACCAGCCCCTGGGGGAGCTGGCGCACGTAGGTCGCGTAGTTCATCCACGAGATGCCGCCCTCGCCCGTCCGCGAGGCTAGGTTATAGCTGATCGTGCGGCTGATCAGGATTTCGAAGAGCAGGCCGAGCACGATCGGCGTGTAGAGCGTGACGATCCGGCGCAGGCCCGGGTGGGCGAGCGCCAGCTTGAAGCGCAGCCGGGCGTCGCGCAGGCCCAATAATTGCAGGGTGAATTGCAGCACCGCCCCGGCCAGCAGCCCGGTCGCCATTGCCGCGATCCCGATCCGGTTGTGGAACAGCAGGGTCATCACCACGATCCCGGCGTTGAACAGCGCGGCGGCGAACGCCGGGAAGACGAACCGTTTGAGCGCGTACAGCAGCCCGGAGAGCACGCCGGTCATGTTCAGGAACAGCACGGCGGGCACGGTGATGCGCAGCAGGCGGGCGGTCTGGGCCAGCACCGCGTCAGACGAGCCGCTGCTCAGCAAAAAGGCCACCTGCGGGGCGAACAGCTCCACCACCAGGATGAAGAGCGCCAGCGCCACTACCACCAGGCTGAGCAGGATGCTGACCAGCGCCCACATCTCCTTGCGCTGCTCCTCGGCCAACTCGCTGAAGACCGGCACCAGCGAGCTGTCGACCGCGCCGCCGACCAGCAGGTCGTACATCATCGTCGGCACCAGGGTGGCGACCGTGTAGGCGTCGACCGCCCCACCCGCGCCGAACAGGTGGGCCTTGATCGTCTCCCGCACCAGCCCCAGCACCCGGCTGATCACGTTGCCCAGCGCGATCACGCCCGCCGCCCGCGCGATCTGGGCGGTCTCGTGGGTGGTGGATGGTGGGGCGAGGGGGTTTACTGACGCGGCGTCCTCGCCGATGCTGGTTTCAACGCTCATGGCCTGTCCGTTAAAATAAGTGGGGCAAGCGCATCGCCTGCCCCAATGCGGCACGGATTCTACTGCCGGGGGTGCCGCTGTGCAAGACGGCGCAGTATTTCAGGGCAAATGAGACTCCGCGACAAATTGGGCTGGCGTTTTCATATCCAGGGCCAGATGAGGGCGCTGGGTGTGATAGAAAACCAGGGACTCATCACCCCGACGTTGAACGAGCACCAGGTCGTTAGCCTTGAATGGGGTGTGGCCGAAATCTTCCCGGCGCAGCGTGCTCAGGTGTACGATACACACTACTCAGGCTCAGCTTGATCCCTTCTTGTTTCAACAGGTACACGATCTTCTGCCCGCAGCAGTTCCGCTACGCTCGCCGCAGGCTCAACACCCGCCGCCCCTTCTTGGCCTGCCGGTTGGGGCGAATGAACCCCTTGATCCCCCATTTCCTGATCCCCGCCAACCACCGGTGGATCGTCTACC
>JARRJX010000279.1:0-4808 GCA_037388645.1 Chloroflexota bacterium | reverse complement strand
CGGAATGGTATAATTGTCCAGGAGTGTATGATCCCGATCGGAAGCTTTTTGCGATACAGGCATACTGTAACCAGAATCGGTCTGAAAAGGTATTGGACGGCTGTGCCGGGATAGACGCCATGATATTCGAACAAGAGCTTGATATTCTGATCCGCTCAAGCTACCCCATCATCTACATCCCCACCCCGGAGGAAGAGCGTGCGGAGCAGCTGATTGCTGCCGTCGCCGAGCACGGCAACGAGCCGCGCTCGCTTCACCGGTGGGATTTCGTGAATGGGTTTGGCAACGGGGCGGCGCGGAACAACCCGTTCCAGGCGCTGGAGGAGATCGATAGCACGCGGCCTGACCTGCCCGCGCTCTTCGTGCTCCACGACTTCCACCGCTTCCTGGAGGACATCCAAGTGGCCCGGAAGCTGCGCAACAGCGCGCGGCACTTGCGCAGCAGCCGCAAGACGCTCATTATCCTCGCGCCCTCGCTGCGCATACCCGCCGACCTGGCCGAGGAGATCACCGTGCTCGACCTGCCCGCGCCGACGGCCAGTGAGATCGATGCCGAGCTTGACGAACTGCTGGGCAGGGTGCACGTCCGGCTGTCGCCCGGCGGGCGCGAGGCGCTGGTCAAGGCGTGCCAGGGCCTCTACATGGAGCGGATCAGGCTTGCCCTGGCGCGGGCGATAGCCCAGTACGGCGGGCTTGACGAGCGCGCCATCCAGCTCGTCCTGGAGGAAAAGAAGCAGCGAATCCGCCGGACGCAGGTGCTGGAGTTCTGGCCTGCGGCAGAAACGCTCGAAGACATCGGCGGGCTGGACATCCTGAAGGCGTGGCTGGAGCAGCGCGCCGCCGCCTTCACGACCGAGGCGCGCCAGTACGGCCTGCCCAACCCGCGCGGGATTCTGCTGGTGGGTATCCAGGGGACGGGGAAGTCCCTCTCGGCGAAGGCGACGGCCAGCCTGTGGCAGGTGCCGCTGCTCCGCCTCGACATTGGCCGCCTGATGGGCGGGCTGGTCGGCGAGAGCGAAGCCCGCACCCGCGAGATGATCCGGCTGGCCGAGGCGATGGCCCCCTGCGTGCTGTTCCTTGACGAGCTGGACAAAGGGTTTGCCGGGGTGGGCGGCTCGTTCGTCGGGGACTCAGGCACCTCGGCCCGCGTGTTCGGCACGATATTGACCTGGATGGAGGAGAAGGAATCACCGGTGTTCATCGCCGCCACGGCCAACGCCGTCGAGGCGCTCCCCCCAGAGGTATTACGAAAGGGGCGGTTCGACGAAATATTTTTCATCGACCTGCCCAGCGAGCGCGAGCGCCGCGAGATTTTCGAGGTGCACCTCGGCAAAGTCCGGCCAAACCGCATCCGCGAGTACGACCTGGACGACCTCGCCTTTCAAAGCGAGGGGTTCAACGGCGCTGAGATCGAGCAGACCATCTTTGAGGCGATGCACGTGGCGTTCAGCGAGCGGCGTGAGTTCACCACCGAGGACCTGGTCCGGGCGATGGCGCTGATCGTCCCGCTCAGCAAGACTGCCGGAGAGCGCATCCGGCGCATGCAAGAATGGGCAGACAGCGGACGGTGCCGACCGGCCAGCTCCGAGGCGGCCCAATCGGGCTTGCTGGGGCAGCTATTCGGCGACGCCAGCCTGCCCGGTGGCTAGAGCGATGCTGCCTCAACCCTGCGCATCTGTGGGATAATACAGGATTTTCGCTTATGTGGACGGTTATGCTATAAAATAAACGCGGCGGAAACAGAGACACGGACGTAATGGTAAGCTATCAGGAGCAATAACAGATGTCACATTTCACCCGAATTCGAACCAAGCTCACCGACATCCACACCGTACGAAAGGCACTCAAAGAACTGGGATACACAGTCCAGAGCGGACGGGTGCGTGGATACGGGGGACAGGAAGCCCAGGCCGATCTGGTGGTGAAAACCGATTCGGGCTACGACATCGGTTTCCGGGATGAGGGCAGCACGGTGGTCATGGTCGCCGACCTGTGGGGGCTGCGGATCAACCGCGACGAGTTCCTCAACAAGGTCGCTCAGCGGTACGCCTACATCACGGTCGTCGAGCAGGCCAAGGCGCAGGGCTGGCAGATGGCAACCGAAGAGAACCAGGAAGATGGCAGCATCCGGCTGGTTTTGCAGCGCTGGGCATAGCCGCCAGGGGCAAGGCTGACCACGCACCGGCGATTCAGGGTAGATTACTTCCTGATCAATACGCTTAGAAAAACTCAGAGACTCGTAGCTGTCGTTAAAAACGAGGGTGGCACGGATGGATAAACAGCAAATAGAGATCGTGATCAAAACAGATGGGACTGTAGAAGAGAACGTCAGCGGCGTATCCGGCCCGGACTGCGAGGCGCTGACCGACTCTTTTGAGAAGGTGCTGGGTGTCGTCACCAAGCGAGAGAAGAAGCCAGACTATTACAACCAGACCCAGAAGCAGGACGGGAACGTCACCACAAGCGTTTGACGGCGAATCCCTGGCTTCCTGCGGAACGGTTTTACGGCATGAAGTTGTTTTCGGAGCCTGACGTGTCTCAAGACGATAACCAGGACGGCAAACTGCCCGTTCCTGTCGAAGTGGAAATCTACATCAACTCTGACGGCTCGGTCACGTTCGCCGACCTGGAAGAAAAGACCGTGTTGATCGCACAGAGCCTCAACCCGGATCAGCCGCTGGCGTGCCAGCCTCCAGGGCCAACAGCCGATCTCCCGGCCCCCGGACACGACTAGGAACCGGCTGGCATGATCGCCCGGTTGGTGGAGGTCGTGTATTCCATAATTGCGGGGCGCATCCAGGTCTGGCTACTTCGGCGGGAGGTCGTGCGGGCAAAGTCGATGGGCTACGACCGGCTGGCGGCGAAGTATGCCGAACTGCTGCGAGTGTATGGCAGACAGAAGCAAGCCGTGCGCGACCTGACCGAGCAATTACAGCGGCGCGACGAGAAGATCAGCCGGATGCGAGACGAGTATGCCGGGCTGCAAGCGCGGCAGGTCGGGGCTAAAGAAGACATCGTGCGCGACGAGCGCCTGGCGATGTTCAAACGGTTGCAGGCGCTGGTGACTCAGCTCCCTTCGCTGCGGGCGGCAGGCGAGCAGGGCACGCCGCCAAGCGGGCAAGACGTGCTCAACATGCTCTATCCGCTGGACGAGATGCTGCGTGACGTGGGGTTCGAGGTGATCGGCGGCGAGGTGGGCGAGGAGCTGCCGTACGACCCCCTTCGCCACAAGCCGATAGGGCGCGGGGCGCGCTCGGTCACACCGGGGGACGTCGTGCGTGTGCGTTTTGTGGGCTATGCGTATCAAGGTGAGATCGTGAGCAAAGCGGAAGTTACCCTCGTCTCTCAACAACAGCCCACCAATTAACCTATCCGTCAATTCGCCCCGATGTTCCATCGGCGCTCATTTCGGACAGGTGCGAAAGGGCGCGACTCCAACGATTTACGGACAGACACTCGATGAATTTGACTTTCTGTTGTATGTGAAATTATGACATGGCGAGAATTGCAGTAGATTTTGGCACGACCAATACGATAGTCGCGATTTGGCGCGAAGCGATGGATGCCCCGGAGACGATTCGTCTGCCGGGGTTGTGCGCTCCTGCCACCGACGAACTGCCCCCGATGATCCCCTCCCTGGTCTACGTTGCCGACGGGGCCGAAGGCGAAGTGATCGTGGGCCACAACGTACGTGCGGGTGGCTATGACGTGCGGGCCGACGACCGGTTCTTCGCGTCGTTCAAGCGCGGGATCGGTGCGCTCAAGGACGACGCCCGCGCCGGGGGCGCGTTCCTGGCGAAGGTGTTGGAGAAGACACTCCAGGAAGAGGACGTCGAGATCGAGGAGCTGGTGCTCACCGTGCCGGTGCAGAGCTTCGAACAGTATTTGAACTGGCTGAAGTATGAAACCGAGAACGCGATAACCGAGACCAACCCGGACGTACGGAACATCCGGGTCATCGACGAAAGCACGGCTGCCGCGCTTGGTTATCAACTGCAAACCCCAGGGGAAGTCGTGCTCGTCTTCGACTTCGGGGGTGGGACGCTGGACGTCTCGCTGGTGCGGATGCCGTCATCGAGCGAGGGGTTAGGGCTGCTCCTGCAGCGGGGAAGGGTGAGCCTGCACGAAGGCCCGCATTACGCAGACCAGACCGAAGCCCGCGTGATCGCAAAGGCGGGCCGCGTGCTGGGGGGCGACGACATCGACCACTGGCTGTTGGCCGAAGTGCTGGCCCGCAACAACATAGGGCGCGCCCAGCTTGGCGATTCGTACACCCGTCTGAAGGCGGCGATGGAGAGTATCAAAGTCCGTCTCTCCGATCATGAGAGCGCGGAGGTGAGCGTCTTCGACCCCGACACCTCCCAGACCATCCACGCTTCATTTACCCGGACTCAACTCGAACAAATCCTGGATCAGCACGAGTTTTACAGCATGGTGCAGAGCACGATCAACAAAACGCTGAGGATGGCCCGCACGGCGGGGATGTTTCCCGAAGACATCAGCGCGGTGATCATGGTAGGCGGCACCTCTCAGATCCCCTCCGTCAAGCGGATGGTACGGGCGCTTTTCGGGGAGGGGCAGGTGTTCGACGATAAACCTTACGAGGCAGTCGCCCATGGGGCGCTGGCGCTGTCGGTAGGGCTGGAACTGGACGATTTCCTGTACCACTCCTACTGCGTCAGGCACTTAGACCCGGCCACGAACCAGCACGAATGGGAGGAGATCATCCCGGCGGGCACGCGGTATCCGCTGGAAGAGCCGATCTCGCTGATCCTCTCGGCCTCGACCGAGGCCCAGGAGGCGCTTGA
>JARRJX010000278.1:0-4119 GCA_037388645.1 Chloroflexota bacterium | reverse complement strand
CTCCACCCGCCGGACGCGGGGTCTCCAGCACGTCGTTCCTGTCTCTTCTGCGATTGTTAAGGTCCACCGGAGGAATAAAAAACCGCTGACTTCGGTCAGCGGCAGACGGTCGCTTTTGCTCTTTCCCATCCGAGCTCGCTCCGCAATCCTTGCTTTCCCGTCTGCCTCCAATACTCTGAATTGTCACTGTGCCGGACTATATGTCCGAGTACCCAATCAGTATAAACTGCTTTTTGGGAAAAAGCAAGGATTTATAAAGTGATTCTGAAAAGTACGGAAAAATGCCGCGCGCCAGCGGCATATAGGGAGCTGATCGGGCATGCACCGGCACGGCCAATCGGTCAGAAGGGAGATGGAATCGCTATCCCCCGATCTCGGACATGACCCTGTTCAGCGGGATCACTTCCTCGGACAGCCCATGCCCCCAGGGTTTTTTCCAGATGCCTTCTCGAATGATCAGCTTCAAATCCTCCGGAGTGGCCCCCTGGCGCAGGGGAGTCATCAGATCGATCTCCTTCTCGCGGAGCAGGCACAGCCGGAGACGGCCATCCGCAGTGAGCCGCGCCCGATTGCAGGCCGCGCAAAAAGGCTCGGTCACCGAGCTGATGAACCCCAACTTACCGCGCGCGCCGGGAATCTGGTAGAGGCGGGCTTCCCCATCCAGCCTGCCGCTGTTGAGCAGATTCAGCGGGCCGCAGGCCGCCTCAAGAGTCGCCAGCAGCTCCTTCTCGGTGACAATCTGCGCGCGTTGAAACTCGGCCACGTCGCCAAAGGGCATCATCTCGATAAAGCGCACCTGCCAGTCGTGCTCAAGGGTCAGCCGGGCGAGGTCGACCACGTCCTGCCCATCGTTGTATCCACGCACGACGACCGCGTTAACCTTGATAGGCAGCAGCCCGGCATCCTCCGCCGCCGCGATCCCCGCCCACACGTCCTCGACATCGCCCCAGCGGGTGATGCGCTTGAAGCGCTCCGGGTCGACGGTGTCGATGCTGATGTTGCAGCGCTTCAGCCCGGCCTGGGCAAGCGGATGAGCCATCCGGCTCAGCAGCAGGCCGTTCGTCGTCATCGAGACCTCGCCCACCCCCGGAGTCGCACACATCTCACGGACCAGGTCGACCAGCCCCGCGCGCACAGTCGGCTCGCCGCCGGTCAGGCGATATTTGTTGAACCCCAGGTCGGTGAAGAGCCGGAAGAGCGTCAGGATTTCGTCATTCTGAAGGATTTCCGCCGAGGGGCGGAACACAATGTCCTCCGGCATGCAGTACACGCAGCGCAGGTTGCACCGATCGGTCAGAGAGATCCGCATATAGTTGATGCCGCGCCCGAAACGGTCTATTGCCATGAAAGGGATCCCTAACGAATACGAAGTAGATAGTCGGATTGTAACAATATTGGCCGCGATCTACAATAAATTTAAGGGCTATCTTGTTTATTTTTCAAGCGTGCTGCCCGTCTTTACACCAGACATGAAAAATGGTAGCACTCCCCATGAATCCGGCAAGTGGGTGTGTCGGGTTGGGCGATATGGTGTTAGCTATGGTGAGGAATGCCAGTATACTATGCAATCCCTATGTTAAAATCGCACCCCAGCCGGGAGATTGAAACAGAAACAAGGCAAAGTGATGACCAGCATACAAGACGACAAGAAACGTTGGGAGGAAGAAACGCTCAACCCGGTTCTGGGACGCTACCCGGAACGGAAGGGGCGCTTCGCCACCCAATCCGACATCGAGATGGAACGGGTCTATCTGCCGGACGGGGAGGCCGAGGGGGATCACCAGGACAAGTTCGGCTTCCCCGGCGAATTTCCTTTTACCAGGGGCATCCAGCCGACGATGTACCGGGGCCGCCTGTGGACGATGCGCCAGTACGCCGGATACGCCACCGCCGCCGAGAGCAACCAGCGCTACAAATTCCTGCTTGAGCGCGGCCAGAGCGGGCTGAGCGTCGCCTTCGACCTGCCGACCCAGATCGGCTACGACGCCGACGACCCGATGGCAATCGGCGAGGTGGGGAAAGTCGGGGTGAGCATCTCGTCGATCCACGACATGCTGACCCTGTTCGACGGCATCCCGCTCGACAAAGTAAGCACGTCGATGACGATCAACGCCCCGGCGGCGATCCTGCTGGCGATGTATATCGCCGTTGCCCGGCGGCAGGGGGTCGAGCCGGGCAAACTGCGCGGCACGGTGCAGAACGACATCCTGAAGGAATACGTCGCACGGGGAACGTACATCTTCCCGCCCGGCCCCTCGATGCGCCTGATCACCGACCTGATGGCCTACTGCAACCAGCACATCCCTAAATGGAACACGATCAGCATCAGCGGCTACCACATCCGGGAGGCGGGCAGCACCGCCATCCAGGAGGTGGCCTTCACCCTGGCGAACGGGATCGCCTACGTGCAGGCGGCGCTGGACGCCGGGCTGAACGTCGACGAGCTGGGGAGCCAGCTTTCGTTCTTCTTCAACGCACACAATAACTTCCTGGAGGAAGTGGCGAAGTTCCGCGCCGCCCGCCGGGTGTGGGCGAAGGTGATGAGGGAGCGCTTTGGCGCGACGAACCCCAGGGCGATGCAGCTCCGCTTCCACGCCCAGACCGGGGGGAGCACACTCACCGCGCAGCAGCCCGCCAACAACATCGTGCGGGTGACACTGCAAGCCCTGGCGGCGGTGCTGGGTGGGACGCAATCATTGCACACCAACAGCATGGACGAGGCGCTTGCCCTGCCCACCGAGCAGGCCGTCGAGACGGCGCTGCGCACCCAGCAGATCATCGCGCACGAATCGGGGGTGGCCGACACGGTCGACCCGCTGGCCGGTTCATACGCGGTCGAGGCGCTCACCGACGCAATCGAGGCAGGCGCGCTGGACTACATCGCCCGGATCGACGATCTCGGCGGCGCGCTGGCCGCGATTGAAAACGGGTTCGTCAACCGCGAGATTCAGGAGGCCGCCTACCGCTACCTGCGGGCGGTTGAGGCGGGGGACGAGGTCGTGGTGGGCTTGAACGACTTCGTCACCGAGGAGGAGCCGGTGATCGACTACTTGAAGATCGACCCGGCCATCGAGCGCCAGCAGCGCGAGCAGTTAGCCGCCCTGCGGGCGAGCCGCGACAACGAGCGGGTCGGCGCGCTGCGAGCGCGCCTGGAAGAAGCTGCGCGTGGCTCGGACAACCTGATGCCGCTGATCGTCGAGTGCGTGGAGAACGAGGTCACCCTGGGCGAGATATGCCACACGCTGCGGGGCGTGTTCGGCGAGTATTACCCGGAGCAATTTTTCTAGATACCCTCTGGCCCGACCTTAATCCTCATACAAAATCGGGCCAGCAGAAACGGAGCATTTATCCCATGGCCGTCAAAAAAATCAACCACGTCGCCATCGTCGTGCCCGACCTGGACGCGGCCCTCGCCATCTACCAGGAGGCGTTGGGGCTGGAAGTCAGCAGCGTGCGGGAGGTCGAGGAAGAGGACGTGGTGGTCGGGTTCCTGCCGGTGGGCGACGGCGAGATCGAGCTGCTCCAGCCCACCAACGACACGAGCGGCGTGGCCCGCTACATGGAGAAGCGCGGGCCGGGCATCCACCACCTGTGCCTTGAGGTGGACGACATCGAGGGGACGATGGCCGCGCTGAAGGCGGCGGGCGCGGAATTGATCAACGAGAAGCCCCGCACCGGCGAGGGCGGGCGCAAATACGCCTTCGTCCACCCGAAAAGCACCTACGGCGTGCTGATCGAGCTATACGAGAGCCAGGCAGCGGTCGCGCCCGCATTGGGGGCGCTCGGCAGGCGCATCCAGGTCGAAGGCAAGGCGATCTCCGCCGGGATCGCCGCTTTCCTGGATGCGCTCAACCCCTCGCGGATGCTGCACGGGGAAGCAGGCACGGTCGGCAACAACCGCCGGATCACCCTCAAGCGCAAAGGTGAGACTGTCGGGGAATCCGATCAGGCCGAAGACTGACCGATTACTCCTGGAGCGCCGCTTCCAGCCGCGCCCGCCACTCCGGCTCTATCTCACCGGCCTCGATCCCCAGGCTGCGCGACAGCCAGTCATCAATGTTGGCCGAGTCGGGCAGCTAGGCGAGTAATTCGGGGATCGCCTCCGGGCCATAGGTCTCG
>JARRJX010000277.1:0-4938 GCA_037388645.1 Chloroflexota bacterium | reverse complement strand
CTGCTCACCGGGCCGTTGATCCCGCTCTTCATGGTCCTGATCGGCAACCTCGCCAGGGGCGTCTCCCGGCAGCAGTGGGGCACGCTGAGCCGCCTCAGCGCCCACTTCCTCGATGTGGTGCAGGGCTTGCCGACTCTCAAGCTCTTTGGCCGCAGTAAGGAGCAGATCGCCATCATCGGCGCGGTGAGCGAGCGCTTCCGCCAGACGACGATGGGCGTGTTGCGGGTCGCCTTCATCTCGGCCTTCGCCCTGGAGATGATCGGGACGATCAGCACCGCCATCGTCGCGGTCGAGGTGGGCCTGCGCCTGCTGGCCGGGCGCGTTGCCTTCGAGCAGGCGTTGTTTGTGCTCGTGCTTGCCCCGGAGTTCTACCTGCCGATGCGGGCGCTGGGGGCGAGCTTTCACGCCGCCGCGGAAGGGGCCGACGCCGCGGAGCGGATTTTCGGCATTCTCTACACTCAGCCAACCGTATCGGTGGAGCCTGATGGGAGGGTAGGGGGGAAAGGCGCTCGCCCCTCCTCACCCGCCCCTTCTTTCGATCTCAAGCGGGACGTGATCCGGTTCACCCAGGTCACGTGTTACCCCGGCGAACGTCGCGCCCTGGATGGCATCACATTCGACCTCGCGCCGGGCGAGACGGTCGCGCTGGTCGGGCCGAGCGGCGCGGGCAAGTCGACAGTCGCCCACCTGCTGCTGCGCTTCCTGGAGCCGGACGGCGGGCAGATCGCCGTCGGCGGCACGCCGCTCGCCGCCATCCCCCTCGACTACTGGCGGCGGCAGATCGTATGGGTGCCCCAGGCCCCGGCACTGTTTGCCGCTGGCGGCGGCAGATCGTATGGGTGCCCCAGGCCCCGGCGTTGTTTGCCGGGTCGGTGGCCGACAACGTCCGCCTGGGCCGCCCCGGCGCGCCAGACCGGGACGTCGTGCACGCGGCCCGGCTGGCCGACCTTCACGACACCATCGCTGCCCTCCCCCTGGGCTACCAGACGCCCATCGGCGAAGGGGGGGTGCGTCTCAGCCGGGGGCAGGCCCAGCGGCTGGCGCTGGCGCGGGCTTTCCTCGTCGATTCCCCGCTGGTCATCCTCGACGAAGCCACCACCCACCTCGACCCGGTCCAGCAGACTCGGCTCACCGAGACCATCCACCGGCTGACAGCCGACCGCACCGCGCTGATCATCGCCCACCACCTGCCGACCGTCGATCACGCCGATCGGGTGTTGGTGCTCGATGCCGGGCGGGTTGTCGAGCAGGGCGCGCCCCACGACCTGCGCGGGCGAGGCGGCGTTTTTGCCGGGTTGCTCGATGCGGCGGAGGGGGCAGGATGAGCGAGCAGCGGCGTATCGCCGACCACGACCTGCGCCGCCTGATGGCCCTCGCCCGGCCCTTCTGGGGTTGGATGGCCCTGGCCGGGCTGCTCGGCTTCCTGACGGTGGGCAGCAGCGTGGGCCTGATGGCGACCGGTGCCTGGTTGATTGCCGCGGCGGCGCTGCACCCGTCCTTCGCGGCGCTCCAGGTCGCGATTGTCGGCGTGCGTTTCTTCGGCATCGCGCGTGGGGCCTTCCGCTACGTCGAGCGCCTGACCAGCCACAACGCCACCTTCAAGCTGCTGCGCGAGCTGCGCGTGTGGTTCTATGAGCGGCTGGAGCCGTTAGCCCCGGCAGCCCTGACCCGCCACCAGAGTGGCGATCTGCTCTCCCGCATGCTGGAAGACGTCGACGAGCTGCAAAACCTCTACATGCGTGTGATCGGCCCGCCGCTGGTCGCCCTGCTGACCGGCGCGGCCATGCTGGTTTTCACCGGGCTGTTTGCCCCCATCCTGGCCCCGATCCTGCTGGTCTTTTACCTGGTCGGCGGCGTGGGGCTGCCGCTGCTGGTCTGGCGGCTGTCAGACCGGGCCGGGCGCGAGGCCGTTGCCCGGCGGGCCGAGCTGAACGCCGCCCTGGTCGCCGGGGTTCAGGGGATCGACGACCTGCTGGCCTACAACGCCGGGGGGTGCTACCTGGATCGGATTCGCTCGCTGAGTGCCAGCCTGACCGAGCGCCAGCAGACTCTCACCCGGGTGGATGCCTTGCAGGAAGGGCTGATGATCCTGGTCGGCGGCGGGGCGATGGTCGCCGTGCTGGCTGCGGCCATCCCGCGCGTCGAGGGGGTGGGGTTGGCGGCGGTCGTGCTGGGGGTGGCCGCCAGCTTTGAGGCGGTCAGTGCCCTGCCGGAAGCCGGGCGGAGCCTGGGCGCGGTTCGCGCGTCTGCCCGGCGGCTGTTCGAGGTGCTGGATGCGGAGCCAGCCGTCGAAGAACTACCCGCCGCCAGCCTTCAGAGCACCGACACCGCGCCTCCCTCCTTCGACCTGCACGTCAACGGGCTGACCTTTGCCTATCAGCCCGGCGACGCGCCCGCCCTGCTTGATGTCAGCCTGTCGCTTGAGGCAGGCCAGCGCATCGCCGTGGTCGGGCCGAGCGGTGCCGGGAAGAGCACCCTGGCGAGCCTGCTGCTGCGCTTCTGGGACGTGCCGCCGGGCACGGTCACGGTCGGCGGGGGGGACGTCCGCCAATATCCGGCTGAGGTGGTGCGCGGCTGGTTCGCCGTGGTGCCCCAGCGCGCCTACCTGTTCAACGCCACCATCCGCGAGAACCTGCTGATCGCCAACCCCTCTGCCGCTGAGGATGACCTTGTCGCGGCCTGTCAGCAGGCACAGATTCACGACTTCGTCGCCGGGCTGCCGGATGGGTATGAGACGCCGGTCGGCGAGCATGGGGCCAGCTTAAGCGGCGGAGAGCGCCAGCGGTTGGCGCTGGCCCGCGCCCTGCTCAAAGATGCGCCGATCCTGCTCCTCGACGAGCCGACCGCCAACCTCGACGCGGCCACCGAGCGGGCGGTGGTCGACATGCTGCTTAGCCCTTCTCGCCTGCGCAGCGTGCTGCTGATCACCCACCGGCTGATACGCATGGACGCCTTCGATACGATCCTCGTGCTGTACAGGGGGCGGGTTGTCGAACGAGGCGCTCACGCCCGGCTTCTGGCCCGGTCTGATGGGCTGTATCGCCAGATGTGGCAGCACATGCACCGGCAGCTCTGATCCGCCAGCGTTTGACCCCCTTGGCCTGCTGGGCTAGAAATCCCGATACACCCACCGCCCGTCGACCATCGTGCCCAGCACGACCGTCTCGTGAATCGCCATCGGGTCGCAGGTGTAAATGTCCCGATCCAGGACGGCCAGGTCGGCCAGATAACCGGGGGAGAGCCTGCCCAGGCGCTCCTCCATCCCCGCCGCATAGGCTGGCCCGGTGGTGAACCCGCGCACGGCCTCGTCGACCGTCAGGAGCCGCCGTCCATCAGGCCCGGCGCGCCAGCCCTCTGGCCCAGGCGTGCCATCCGCCCGGCGTCGTGTGACCGCCGCGTGGATGCCGGGCAGCGGCTCGATCGGTTCGACCGGGGCATCGCTGCCGAAGGCGACCCGCGCGCCCTCGTCGATCTGAAGACGGGTGTTGTACGAGTAGTCCGCTCGATCCCCCCAGTAGGCGTCGGCGCGGTGCATGTCGGAGGTGGCGTGGCAGGGCTGCATCGAGGCGATCACGCCCAGCGCTGCCAGCCGGGGAGCGTCGTCCGGGTGGATGAGTTGGACGTGCTCGATCCGGTGGCGCATCTGCGACGGGCTGACGCCGCGCGCTGCCTCTTCTCCCCGGATGGTCTCGTACACGTTCAACACCTGGTGGACGGCCCGGTCGCCGATCGCGTGGATGGTCGAAGGCAGCCCGGCCTCGCTCGCCTTGCGGACGTTCTCCATCATCTCTTCCGGGTCGGTGACGCAGATACCGTAGTTGTCCGGCTCGCCTTCATATGGCGCGATCATCCAGGCGGTGCGCGGCCCCAGCGCACCGTCGGCGAAGGTCTTCACCCCGCCGATCCGCAGGAAGTCGTCGCCGAACCCCCAGCGCAGGCCCAGCTCGACGGCGTGGTCGAGGAGCGGAACCAGGATGTTCTTGACGATCCGCAGTGTCAGCTCGCCGCGCTCTTTGAGGAGCTGGTAGGCTTGAAAGGCCAGCGCCCCGTCGAAGTCGTGCAGGCCGGTCAGCCCGCCGCGGTGGGCCCGTGCAATCGCCTGCTGGACGCGCCCGGCCATCGTTTCGAGGGAGGGTGGTGGGATGATGTCCTGCACCAGCCGCATGGCCGACGCCTCAAACAACACGCCGCTCAGCTCCCCCGATTCATCCCGCCCGATCGTCCCGCCCGGCGGGTTGGGCGTCTCGGCGGTCACGCCCGCCAGCCGCAGCGCCCTGGCATTCACCCAGGCGGCGTGGAGGGATTGGGTGGTGAGGTAAACCGGGTGATCCGGCACGGCAGCGTCGAGCTGACTCGCGGTGGGAAACGCCCCACCGGGCCAGCTTTCCTGCACCCAGCCGTGCCCGCGGACCCACTCGCCCGCCGGGATGGTGCGCGCCCGCTCGGCCACCCGCTCGACAGCTTCCTGCGGCGATGCCGTCCCGCGCAGGTCGACGTAATGCAGGGTGTCGGCGTACCAGGAGAGGTGGGCGTGGGCGTCGATCAGGCCGGGGATCACCACCTTGCCCTCCAGGTTGACCCGCTGACCCGCCTCGGCCAGTTCGTCGTCAGCGCCCAGCGCGGCGACTTTCCCCTCGCGGATGGCGAGCGCGGAGACGACCGGCAGCCGGTCGTTGTGGGTGTGAATCTTCCCGTTGTAGAGAACCGTATCGGCGTCCATGCTGCTCCTGATGGTGGTTAGAGCGTGTTATAAACTTTAGAAAGCAATGCTGCGCTGGGAGGATGAACGGAGAATCCTATCCCGGCGATGTAAATGACGACGAAACAGGCTCTAGGCATTGGTCTGCTTTCCGTCGTAAAGTTGGTATCGACGAATCATTGGGATTCCTTTTTCAATAATTCCATGTCAGACAAATAATGTAACGCCTGATCGGTTTT
>JARRJX010000276.1:6742-9834 GCA_037388645.1 Chloroflexota bacterium | reverse complement strand
TCCACCGGGGATGATCGAAGATGCCTGGGCTGCAACGCCTTTAATTAGACCACCAAATCGGCGCGGCGTCACGCAGTAGGCGAGCGATTCAGATTGTAGCAGATGGGGATGGCCGCCGACCGCCGCCGGGTTACGTCGGGGCGGCGGAGGGGGGTGGATCGGGGGCGGGCTGTCTGCGGGGGAGGAACGCGATCCCTTGCAGCAGCGCGGCGGCCAGCAGCCCGGCCAGGAACATCAGCGCGCCCCGGCCCACCCCAACCGGCTCCGGGTAGTAGGCGGCGAACTGGCCGCGCAAGACCAGAAAGGCGCGCAGCCCCAGGGCGAGGGCGGCCAGACACAGGCCGATCAGGAGGGCGCGGCGCGCCCGGTCGGGCAGGAGGTCGGTGAGGCCGCCGATCAGCGGGCTGAGCAGCCCGACCGCGGCGGCGATGAAGCGCAGCCCATAGGACTCAGACCACCACAATTGCAGCATATATGGGTAGGGGGGCAGCAGGACGACCCCCGGCAGGATGGCGGCCAGGCGGAGCGCCCAGCGCAGCGGGCGGCTCTCCAGAGCGCCCGCCGCCACCGCCAGCGCGACCGAGGCGAGCGTGATCGCCAGGCGCAGCATCTCCGGCACGGGACGCAGCCCGCCAAAGCGCACCTCCGGCAGGAAGGTCGACCACTCGGCCAGGTCGACGGCGTTCTGGGCCAGCCCCAGCGAGCGGTGCGGCACCCAGGCCGCCCAGGCCCCGGCCCAGGCTATCAGCAGGGCGAGCACGGCCAGCGCGGCGCTATTCCGAATGACCCGGCTCATGAGGCACCTCCTGCCATCCCGGTCAGCAGATCGTCGATCTGGCGATCTTCTTCGTCGACCTGCTCGACGAATTTGTCGATGAAGTCGCTGGTGCGCATGCGCAGGGCGAGAGGGGCGATGGTGCGCAGGTCGTCGAGGGTGACCTCCTGGCGCGCGTCGGCGGCGGCGTAGGCGCGCGCCGCCTCAAACAGGGTGAACTCGGCGCGGTGGGAGTGGATGTTCAACCCCTGGACGAGCTGCATACCCAGCGCCCGTGTCTCCTCGGAGAGCTTGACCGAGGGCAGCAGCTCCTGGGCGGCGATCACGTCCTGGTAGGCGAGGAACGTCTCCTCCTCGAAGGCGCGGATGAACGAGCGGGGACTCTCCCGGTACTGGCGCACGCGCTCGTAAACCAGCATCCGCTCCTCCGGGTCGGTCAGGCCCTGCACCAGCACACGCAGGCCAAAGCGGTCGAGAATCTGGGGGCGCAGGATGCCTTCCTCCGGGTTCATCGAGCCGATCAGCACGAAGCGGGAGCGATAGGTGGCCGCCACCGGCCCGCGCCGGACGGTGTACTGCCCCTGCGCGGCGGCGTCGAGGATCGAATCGACGATCTCGTCGGAGAGCAGGTTCACCTCGTCCACGTACAGCAGGTTGCGGTCGGCGCGGGCCAGGATGCCGCGTTCCAGGCGGATGCGGCTGTGCTGGAGGGCGACCCGCTCGTCGACGCCGCCTACCACGTCTTCCAGGCGGGCGTTCAGCGGCAGCTCGACCAGCTTCACCGACTGCATCCGGGTGATGCTCTTGCCGTTCTCCAGCTTCTGGGCGCACTCCTCGCAGACGCCGAGCGGCCCTTCGATCTCGTAATCTTCCGGCATACAGCCGTACATGCAGGTGCTGGTTTCGATGAAGGGCAGCACGCTGCTCAGGCCGCGGGCGGCGGTGGTCTTGCCGGTGCCGCGCGGGCCGATCAGCAGCACCCCGCCCACGTTCGGGTTGATGATGGCAAGCAGCAGCGCCATGCGCATCTCGACCTGCCCCACCAGCGCCATGAAGGGGAAGGGCAGGTGCTCGGCCAGCCCCTGATCGTGCGCCGGTTTGTCCAGCACACGGCGCGAGGAGCGCGCGGTGAGCAGCGACATCAGCATCGACGAGGGGGAGTGGTCGGCCTGCAACAGGTGGGGCGGGATGGGGGCGTCCTCTCCCACCGGATGCTCCGGGTGTTGATCTTCAACCATACAATTCTGTCCACAATCACTATACAGTCCCATAACAATCCCAAGAGATTATACTGGGACAGAGCAAAGGGGGCGATCCCCCCAACGCACATACAGCAAAGGGAGTGTATTATCCTATTGTGTGCTCTCTATATAACCACACATCGCAGATGGCGGCAATGAAGACTTCGAGGCGGGGAGCTGGAAAATACGCCCACGGCCTGTACCGGATCAAGGCGATCGTCCTGGCCTTGAGCCTGGTGCTGGTCGTCGTCATCAGCGCGGTGCGCTACCTGGTACAAGGGCAGCCGTTGAACGACGTTCTAATCGGCGCGGCCCTTGGGATGAGTATGGCGGTGTTCGTGACCGAGGTTGCCACATGGATCGGACGCCGGGATAGAAGGCAGTGGGAACACGAGATCGCGCAGCGCAAGGAGGCCGAGCAGATGGAGTTCGAGCAGCGTTTGCTGGCGGAGACGCTGCGGGACATCGCCGCCTCGCTCGGCAGCACGCTCGACCTGGACGAAGTGCTCAAGCGCGTCCTGTCGCAGGTCTGGCGGTTCGTACCGCACGACGCCGCGGACATCATCCTCATCAACGAGGTGACCGGGAACGCCCACCTGGCCCGCTGCCAGGGATATGAGGATTGGGCCACGCCAGACGAGATACGCGCCCACCTCCAGGCAGAAACGGGGATCTTCCACCTGTTCCAGATCACGGCCAGGGGGGCGCTGCTCGATCACTGGGACCTCTCCCCTGCGACGGCCTGGATCAAATCAACGGTCATCATCCCGATCACGTCGGTTGACCGGCCCATCGGCTTCCTGGCGTTACACAGCGCCAAGCCCAATTTCTTCACCGAGGCCCACGTGGAGCGCCTGACGGCGCTGACTAACCAGGCCGCCTTCGCCATACAGAACGCCCAACTGCACGAGCAACTGGGCCGCCACGCCGCCCGGTTGAAAGCGCTACACAACGTCACGCTCGACATCACCGCCGAGCTCGACGTGGACATCCTGCTGCGCACCCTGGCGGAAAACGCCCTGAAGCTGCTGGACGCGTCAGCAGGCGGCATCTACCTGCTCCGCCCGGATCAAGAT
>JARRJX010000276.1:0-6677 GCA_037388645.1 Chloroflexota bacterium | reverse complement strand
ACAAGACCTGGGATGCCCGCTCCCCCCAATACGAGGGCTACAACTGGGGGGCGGTGCTGGCGGTGCCGATCTTCTGGGGCGACGAGTTCCTCGGCGTGATCGACGCGACGGCCCAGGGGTCAAGGACGTATACCGTCGAGGACATCGACCTGCTCAGCCTGTTCGCCACACAGGCCGCGATAGCGATCCACAACGCGCGGGTGTTCCGGGAGAGCCAGAACCACAACCGGCGGCTGACCATCCTCAACCGGATCACGCGGGTCGGCACGGCCACGCTGAACATGGACGAGCTGCTCCAGACAATCGCGAACACGGCCTCCAGCATCATCGACGGGGACGACTGCGCCATCTTTCTGTGGGACGAAGAACCGCCGCCCGCCGCCCCCGAAGCGAAGGCCAGCCAGATTCGGCAGGTGGCCTACCAATCAGATGAGCTGGGGCCAGCAGGGATCAGCCTGACCACCGCTGCGCTGGAAGCGGGACACACCCTGATCGTGGAGGATATGGCGGACACGCCTTACCTGAGCGAGGATACCCTGGAGCACTGCTGCGCCCGCTCGGCGATCGCGCTGCCGCTCCAGGCGGGCGACCGAAAGCTGGGCGTGCTGGCGCTGATCTTCAACCAGCCTCATACCTTCACAGTGGACGAGATCGCCATCTCCGAGCAGGCCGCCGAGCTGATCGCGCTGGCGATCATCAAGGCGCAGGTCTACGCGGAGCTGGAGCACCGGGTCGAAGCCCGGACATCAGAATTAACCCTGGCGAACGAGCGGCTGGAAAAGGCCAGCCGCCTGAAAGACGAGTTCATCGCCAACACCTCACACGAGCTGCGCACGCCGATCACCAACCTCAAGCTGTACCACACCCTGGTCGAGTCCAACCCCGGAAAGACCACCCGATACATGAGCACGCTGCGGCGTGAAACGAGGCGGCTCGAACACCTGGTGGAAGACCTGCTGACCATGTCACGCCTCGACCACGCGCAGATCGACTTACACCCGGAGATGATCGACCTCGACAAACTGGTCAGCGCCCACGTCGCCGACCGGCAGATGCTGGCCCAAAAACGGGCGCTTACGCTTCAGGTCGACCCGACCGGCGACCCCGGCATGGTGATGGCCGACAGGGAGCACCTTGAGCAGGTTTTGAGCATCCTGCTGGTCAACGCGCTGACCTACACCCCCGAAGGCGGGACGGTCACCGTACGCGTGCACTCCGGCAGCACCAACAACGGCACGAGATGGAGTGGATTCAGCGTGATCGACAGCGGGCCGGGCATCCTCCCTAACGAGCTTCCCCACATCTTCGAGCGGTTCTTCCGGGGAAAGGCAGCGGTCGAGGCGGCTACATCGGGCACCGGGCTGGGGCTGGCTATCGCCCAGGAGATCGTCAGGCGGCATCACGGGCAAATCAAGGCAGAAAACCTCGACCCGCCCGGAACGGGGGCCCGGTTCACCGTCATGCTGCCTGCAAGGGCAGAGCAGCCGATCATACAGAGCGATTAGCCCCGGCCTCCGGCCCGCTTTTCCGCGCCGTGCGAGCGCCGCAGGGTGCCGCCGCACACAGATCGTCACGCTGACCCGGCAGGTTCATCTAAAATCCCTGGCTCACCCCGTCCTGACGACAGCAGGAACGGTCTTACCGGCTGCGTGTTGTTGTATAATGACCCTGGGCAGCCTGGCTGCGCCGGAATGATCACATTTTCATACCTGACCGATCCACTTTGAGGGGGGGAAATTTCACCATGTCGGATGCCAATGAAACGGTCGCCATCGACGATCAGGAGCCGAAAGCGGCCAACGGGGCCAGCCGGGTGCTCTCAATCCTGGGTGGCCTGGGGCTGCTGATCCCGGCGGCGCTGGCCTGCCTGAGCGGCTATCTCTGGCCAACGGTCAGGACATTCTGGCTCAGCCTGAGGGACGTCGGCTTTGATTTCAGCAACTCGACATACGTCGGGCTGGCTAACTACGAAAGGCTCCTGAGCGACCGGGCGCTGGGAGCGACCATCGGCTTCACCCTCCTGCTGACCGTCGTCAGGCTGGCGGCGGTGGAGGTGGTGCCGCCGCTGCTGGCGGTGGGGGCCAGCGCCCTGGGCCGCACCGGGCGGCGCATCTTACGGGTGGTCTTCACGATCCCCATCGCGCTCTACATGCCCGCCGCCGCCGCTTTCGGCTGGCGGCTCTCGCTCGTAGAGACATCTCGCGCCATGGGCTTCACCCTGGGCGACCCGGCGTCAGCGCGCGCGATGGTCTTGCTGCTCGACGGCCTCTACACGCTGGTGCTGGCCTGCGGATTGGGGTTGATCGTCCTGCTGCCTGCCCTGGAAGAGCGACGCGACGCGGGCGAGGGCGCCAGGCGCGCCTGGATGCCGCTGCTGGCCGCCTGGCTGATCGGGCTGCTGGCGACTGTGGCCCTGGCTCCACAGACTTTTGGCTTTATCTCGATCATGACCGGCGGCGGCCCGGCCCGCGCGACCTCGACGATCGCCCTCTACCAATATGAAGTGACCCTGCGCATGATGCGTTTTGGCCTGGGCGCGGCGCTGTCAGCCTTGGAGCTTATCCCCTTGATCGTCCTGGGGCTGCTGGCCGGGGGCATCCTGGTCTTCACCCGCCTCCAGCTCGACCTCGCCCCGGCGCAGGCGCTTTCGACCGGGGGCGAGCCTGCGGAGCCGCAGGGTAGTGGGCGGAGCATCCGCCTGATCGTGGGCGCGCTGGCCCTACTGGTGGCGCTGGCCGCCTGCACGCTCACCACGCTCCCCCTGGCGACGACCGCCCTGGGGAACCTCGACCCGGCTGGGTTCGCCCAGTTCATCGAGGAAGTACGTCCGGTGCCCGGCCTGCTGATCTCGATCTTCGTCCCGCTGCTGGGCCTGCTGCTCTTGCTGCCTATCACCTACCTGGCGGCGCTGGGGATCGGAGCACTCAGGCCGCTCGGACGGTGGAGCGAGGCACTCCTGCTGCTGTTTACGCCCTGGCTGTTCGTCACGGCCAGCCCGCTGAGCCTGGTATTCCTGAACCGCCTCCAGCAGCTCGACCGGCTGAACCGCCCCCTGGCGCTCAACCCACCGATTGCGATCAGCGTTATCGGGCTGGTCGCCCTCACGCTGTTCTTCAAAGGCCGGACAGCCACCTGGCGCGCCGGGCAGGAGGAAGGCGATCCATCGTCCAGGGGGTTCTTCGGGGGCGTGATCCTGCCCTCGCTGCCGCTGGTGGCGGCGCTGGGGCTGGGCGCGCTGCTGGTCGGGATGCAGCGCCAATACTGGCAAACGTTGGCCTACTATGGGCGGGACGTGACCCTGCCCAGCATGGCCTGGCTTAAAATGGGAGGGAGCTATTTCGTCAGCCCCGAAATCTGGGCACCCGCCGTGCTGGTATACGTCGTGCCGCCTTTCCTGCTGCTGTTCGTCGGGCTGTCGGTCTTGCAGGTGTTGTACCTGGACCGCCTGGTGCTCCGGCGGGACGAACCGGAGGAGGCAGCCCGCACCTTTGAAGAGGGCACCGACGGATCGACCGTGGTGGATGAGCCGGGGACTGCGTAACAGAATCATCCCATTACCAGGTTCGAAGTTGACAGAAGCGGCGCAGTAGGGATATTATCATTGCGCCGCCTTCGGGCGTTTTTGCGTTATATAGTAGAGGTAGGCTATTTATTGGTTTGTCGTGACGATCTGTACTGGTATAAGGGGGGGAACGAGATGGATTTCCAACTGAGGAGCAAAGCGTTCTCTGACGGTGAACTGATCCCGGTTAAGCACACCTGCGACGGCGAGAACCTGTCGCCGCCGCTTGAATGGACGGAGCCACCCAGGCTCACAGCCAGCCTGGTCTTGATCTGTGATGATTCAGATGCGCCAGCCACGCTGCAAACGCACTGGCTCATGTATAATATCTCTCCAGACTACCGCCTTTTCCCGGAGGGGATGCACAAAGAGGAAGTCCTGCCCTGGGGCTGTGCCCAGGGATGCAATGCCTTTGGCGAGATCGGATACGGCGGCCCGTGCCTGGACATCGGCCAGCAGCATCACTACGTCTTTCTTTCAGCGCATCCGGCTGCACATCCTGGCCGATGCGAACCTGGTGGGGTGCTATTAGCGGGCCGCCAGTCAGGGGCTTTTTGCGCCGCGCCTACAACCAAACAGTCAGGATCACCCGTGTTTGAGATCGTTTTTCTTGGAACGTCTGCCAGCGCGCCTTCCATCCATCGGGGGCTGAGCGCCCAGATGGTGCTGTACAACGAATACCGCTTCCTGGTGGACTGCGGCGAGGGAACCCAGCGCCAGATTCTGCGCAGCGGGATGGGGTTCCGCCGCCTGGACAAAATCCTGCTGACACACGGCCACCTGGACCACATCCTGGGCCTGGGGGGCCTGATCTCGACGTACGCCCGCTGGGAGGCGGCGCAGCGCATCGAAATCTGGGGCGGGCGCTGGACGCTCGACCGGGTGCGCGACCTGATCTTTGGCGTGGTGCTGCGCGGCGCGAAGCCCGCCGTCGAGATCGAGCTGTACGACGTGAAGCCGGGCGTGCTGATGGAGGACGACACCTTCCAACTGAGCGCGTTCCCGGTGGAGCACCGGGGGCCTGATTGTTATGGCTACTGCTTCGAGCAGAAAAGCCGCCGCCCCTTCCTCAACGACCGGGCGGAGGCGCTGGGCGTGCCACCCGGCCCGGAGCGGCGCGACCTGGTGCGGGGCGAGGCGATCAGGCTGGCCGATGGGCGTGTGATCGAGCCGGACGAGGTGCTGGGCGACCCGGTGCCGGGCGTCAAGCTGTGTGTGACCGGGGACGTCGCCCAGCCGAGCAGCGAGATGATCGAGGCCATCCGGGGAGCCGACCTGCTGGTCTGCGAAGCAACTTACCTGGATTACGAGGCAGACCTGGCACAGCGTTTTGGACACATGACCGCCAGGCAGGCCGGGGCACTGGCGAAGGATGCGGATATAAACAACTTACTCCTGACCCACATCTCACGGCGATACCGCGAGCGCGAGGTACAGGAGGAGGCCGATCTGGTCTTTCCGGGGGCCAGAGTGGTGCGGGACTTCGACCACTACCGAATCCGACGTCAGCAGCCCCTGGAAAAAGTCGAGGAGTAGCTGCTGACGCCAGGGTAACTCTTCAGGCGTAATCTGTCAGGCGTACTGCGCCTCAAGCTCTTCGGCGCGGTTGATCAACTGGCGAAGCGTGGTGCTGGTCAGCCGCTCGACCAACGCCTCCTGGGCCTCGGTGAAGACCTCACAGGCAGGGCAGGTCACCGAAAGCTCGCACACGGACGAATCCCGCGTGCAGCGGTTGATCGTGATCGGGCCGTCGATGGCTTCGATCACCTCCAGCATCGTGATGTTCTCGGCGGGCCGGGCCAGGCTCACCCCGCCGCTCGCCCCCCGGGTGGCTTCCAACACACCGCGCACAACTAACTGCGAGACGATCTTAGCCAGGAAGGGGAGGGGTATCTTCTGCTCGGCAGCAATCGTCGCGGTGGGCGCACGCTCGCCATAGAGCCAAACTTTTACCCTGCATGAGAAACTGGTCGATTTGAAACAGCTCGAAGTCTGAAAATTTTTCGTTGGGCCGTGCGATGATCAGGCAATTCAGGCTTTCAGGTATGTTTTTGTCCTTGAGTGCGATGCTTTTCAATGCATAATTCTGCGATATCAGGGTGCGGAAATTGGTGGCCGGTTCCTCCGTCGGCGGTCGGCCCGGGGCGGGCGGTGTGCCGGCAAGGTTCAAGGTGCCGTGGTCGGCCAGATACCCGATGTCCTCATTAATGTCGATCAACCGTTCAACATTGCTGTTGAGGCTTTCTTCCAACTCTGCTGATGAGGCCAATTTGTACTGGGTCCCGATAAGCGGTAATCGGATGACCTGCATGAGCGGCACCGCCAGCACATTTTCTTCGTATTCCATGACCAGCCCGATGACGCCTTTGCCCGCGGGGATTTGGCCTTTGGCAAGGGCCGGCCAGGAGAGCATCATAATGTTGTATTCTTTCGATAATGCCGTAAGATTTTGATCCTGGGCCGGATTCAGAAACTCGAATTCGAGTTTGCCGTAGTTTTTTTGGTTCAATTTTTTAACGATATTTTCTATCTCAGCGGGCAGGCCTGCAAGATCTCTTACCCCCATATGCGGGGCGACGGTTTCAATGGCAGGTGATAAAAACAGCTTGATTTTAATTTTCCCGGGCAGGCTTAACAGGGCGCTGATTTTATTATTCATCTTCTGAATGGCGGTGGTCAATTGATACTCCAGACCCTCGGTTGACGTAATTGCCGGAACCTGTTCAATTAGATCCCCGTGAATCACGGCCAGGCCCATGTAGGCTTTTTGAAACTTGACCTCGTCTTTGTCGACGACCTGGATCTGAATGGGCTGGATGCCATAGTTGTTGGCTATTTTCTGGTTTTCCACGGCCTTTTCGGACAGCTCGCCCTCTTCGGCGCTGACATCGTAAAATTGATAATTGAAAAACTGGTTGCCATAAATAGCGTATTCTTCGAACAGGTCATGAAGGTAGCGCTCGGTATTGTTGTAAGGCGCTGGCAGGTCCCTGGTAAAGAAGACCTTGATGGTCAAAGGTTCGGACAGGGTTGCGACAACTTTCTTGCTGGCGTCGGAAATAGAGTATATTTTGTTGGCCGTCAAATCCGCTCTGAAAAATAAAGTAATTCCGGC
>JARRJX010000275.1:0-4171 GCA_037388645.1 Chloroflexota bacterium | reverse complement strand
ATTCGAGCAGTTTCTCGTGCTGGAAGGGGCCGACCAGGGCGTCGATCACCGTGTCGGCGAGCGGAAAGCGCGGGTCGCGGCGGATGTCCATGATCACGTAATGGGGCCGGTCGCTGCCGTCGAGGTGGGCGGTGAGGTCGCCCAGCGCGGCGCGCAGGTCGCCGCTGTCGACGCCGTCCATCCAGACCAACTTGACGGCGGGCGGCTGCTCCAGGTGTTGAACCGTGACCGTTCCGTTCTGAGACATAACCTTCTCCTGGCAATAAGTGCGGCACGATGGCATGATGATAGTGGTCGGGCTGCGTGTCGGACGTCAAAAGGGATTAGCTGCATTATACAGCCGTTCTCAGCCGACTCCGGCGAAAAATCCATACAGTTGTGTAACAGGTGGGGAGCGGCGGGCGGACGATGTGGAGACGTAATAGGGGCGGGATATACCCACCCCTACAAAACGCCTATCAAGCGATGTCCCCATCACCGGGTGGTGTCAGCCTCAGCGGGCGGATCGTCACCCGCCGCCTCTCCCCCATCACTCTCACCCGCACCCCGCCCTTGTACACGCACCGGCGGGGCGTCGATCATGTCCCGCACCCAGGCTTCCAGATCGTCGTCGGGCACCATCACCCCGCTGCTCACGAGATTAGCCAGGAACCCGCCGATGTGATTCAGCTCCGGCGTGCCGACCGGGCCAGGGCGCAGCGTGGGCGGGTCGTCGAGCCGCATGCCGTTCAGCAGCAGCAAACGCGGGATCGCGTACTGGCTGAAGGTCTGGGCGATGCTCTCCGCCAGCGCCCCGATCGCCATCCCGAAGAAGTCGCTGTGGTCGCTGCTCAGGCTGTACGACCCCACCTGGTCCATGCCCAGCATCAGGAACTGCGCCAGGAAGGCCAGCGCCATCCGACGCTCGTGGCGGCTGATGATCGCCCCGATGTCCGTTTGCTTCTGGCCGGGGCTGCTCACCAGCTCGAAGGCCCAGCCGTCCGGGTCGTCCTTGGGGTTCGGGATCACGATCCCGGCCTGCTCGTCCGCCCGGACCCGCCGCACCAGCTCCTCCGCCCGCGTCCGGTCGACCTTGCCGCTAGCCGTGTCGCCGGTCTTCGCCATGTAGACCACCGGCAGACCGGTCAGGTCGCGCTCCGCGCCGATGGCTTCGATGGAGGCCAGGTTCTTGGCGTAATAGTAGGGCACGTAGGCCGGGCGCAGCAGCGAGCGCCCCTCCGGGTTGCCCTTCTCCCGGCTGGTGCGGTAGAGCACCAGCTTCTCGATTGGGATGACGTGCTCGGCCCAGTCGGGGGCTGCCCGCTGGATCATCGCCTGGAGGCCGCCCGCCTCGTCGAAGGCCCAGCGATCCAGGCTGTCCTGCGAGCGGAAGGCCAGCTTGCGCCAGCCGATCCTGCCGTCGTCGAACTGGCTGGCCGCCCCCTCGGCCAGCGGCCCCAGGCGGCGCTTGTAGACGATCTCGAAGGGCGCGAAGCCGAACGGGATCATCGTCAGCGCGTCGGCGATGTGGTCGTCCCAGGTGGTCGACATGTCCCCGCGCGCTCCGTCGATGAACTCGGCCCGCTCGTCCTCGCCCTCCAACCGCCAGTCGACCCGCCGGATCGACAGCTCGACCGCCAGCAGCCCCGCCGCGATGACGGGCGAGTTCTGGCGCATCTCGTTGAAGGCCCGGTAGCGCTGCGCGCTGCCCCGCAGCGGGGTGAGGAACTCCTCGTCGACGTACCCGTGCGAGTAGTCCAGCCCGCTGACCCCTAACTCGGTAAAGGGGGGCCTGCGCTCACCCTTGCTGCCATTGCTGCCTGCACCCTGATAACTGGCCGCCGCCGCCCGCTGCCGGATGTCCCGGATGGTGCGTGGCGCTAACCCATAGCGCCGGGCCACCACGTCCACCGGCTCCGTTTCCAGGTCGGCGACGATCGCCCGGTTCCGCGCCGCCCGATCCGTCCATTGACCGTCCATGTGTCCTCCTGTCTGTGTGAACTGCGCTCGTTGCACTTTCCTCTATTGTGCACGCGGCGGCAGCCACAGTAGCTACGGAGTAGCTACGCAGGCGGAATCCGGCCTGGATGTTATCCGGCGGATGTTATCCGGTAGATGTTTCAGAACTGTATCAATCCGGCCTGCTTCACGGAATCTGGTCTATACTAAAAAATGGCAGGGGTATCTCTCTCTTATCGTAAGCACATCATCGAGCGCGCAGCCTGACTCGACATCTCCTGATTCGAGTATGTCGGTCGTCCTATACCGGGGCTGCGAAAAGACGTTATCAGGCGGCCTCACCCCCCTGTCGAACCCAGGCCGCCCGCTCCGATGGGTGAGGCAAAAGTTGGATAAGCACCATCCCGACCCGGATAGAAGTTGACCGCCATGAATGCCAGCACCCAACCCAGGTTCTTGACCGGCCAGCGCAGGCTGCTGCTGCTGATCGCGACGATGGCCGTGGTCGCCGTGGCCGTGGCCGGGGCCACGCTGATCGTGCTCTATCGGGCCGCCTTCGAAGGGCAGCGCGAGCGCCTGATCGAGACGGCCAGCGCCCAGGCGAGCGTGATCGAGGCCCTTGCCCATTACAACGCGCAGGTTGGCTCAGACGGCGATTCGCTTGACAGCACCCTGCGCCAGATCACGGCGGCTTACGACCAATGGATGGGATCGCGGGACACCGGCGAGTTCACCCTGGCGACTCTGGAAGGCGACCAGATGGTGTTCCTCTCAACCCGGCAGCAGGCGGGCACCAACGTCATGCAGCACGTCCCGCTGGACGGCGTCCTGGCCGAGCCAATGCGGCGGGCGCTCACCGGCCAGGCGGGCACGGTGGTCGGCCTGGACTACCAGGGTCACATCGTGCTGGCTGCCTACGAGCCGGTGCACGTCGAAGGGATGAAGCTGGGCGTCGTCGCCAAGGTCGACGTCGAGGAGATCCGCGCGCCGTTCGTCAGGGCGGGGCTGCTGAGCGCGGGGGTCGGCCTGACGCTGATGGCGCTGGGTGGGGTGCTGTTCTGGACTATCGGCAACCCGATCATCCACGATCTGGAGGAGAGCGAGGCCAAATACCGGATGCTCGTCGAGCGGTCGCTGCAGAGCGTGGTGATCATCCATAACGACCCGCTGCGCCTCAGCTTCGTCAACAAGACTTTACAGGGGACCCTCGGCTACTCCCAGGAAGAGCTGCTCGCCTTTACCCCGGCGCAGATTCGCGAGCGGATCCACCCGGCGGATCGAGAGGCGCTCTTCACGAACCTGTCCAAACGGCTGAACGGCGTAGAGATACCCGACCGGCTGGTCTACCGGCTCATCACGAAAGACGGGGAGACCTGCTGGATGGAGACCTTCAGCTCGCGGATTGAGTACGGCGGCAAGCCCGCCGTGATGGCGCTCTTCCTCGACATCACCGAGCGCAGGCGAGCGGAGGAAGCCTCGCGGGAAAGCGAAGCCCGCTATCGCAGCCTGTTTGAGCGCGTCCCGGTGGGGCTGTTCCGCTCGCTGCCCGGCGGACGGTTGGCCGAGGCCAACCCGGCGCTGGTCCAGATGTTCGGCTATAAGAGCCGGGAGGCGCTGCTGGCGGCTGATGCCTCTCAGCTTTTCGCCTCGGAGGAGGGGCGCGCACACTGGCAGGAGCTGATCGAGTCGGAGGGGAAGGTCCGGGACTTCGAAGGTCATTTCAGGCGGGCCGACGGGGAGATGATCTGGTGCCGGGGCACCGCCAGAGCGTTCAAGGACGAGGCGGGGAAGATCGTCTCCTACGAAGGCAGCCTGGAGGACATCACCCAGCGCAAGCAGGCCGAGGAAGAGGTGCGGCTGCTCAACGCGGAGCTGGAGAAGCGGGTGAGCGAGCGCACGGCGGCGCTCCGGGCGGCCAACCAGGAGCTTGAGGCGCTGAGCCGGGTCAAGAACGAGTTCGTCTCCAACGTCTCGCACGAGCTGCGCACCCCGATCACGACGGTGAAGCTGTATCTCCAGCTCCTTCAGCAATGCCCCGACCGGACTGCGCGCTACCTGCCGGTGCTGGAGCGCGAGAGCGAGCGGCTGGCCCAGATCATCGAGAGCCTGCTGCACTTCTCGCTGATCGACCAGAACCGGATCAGCCTCAAGCTGGGGGTGGTCGACATCAACCAGCTGGTGCAGCAGTACGTGGCGGATCGGCAGGTGTTGGCCGAGAAGAACAAGCTGACCC
>JARRJX010000274.1:0-4172 GCA_037388645.1 Chloroflexota bacterium | reverse complement strand
AGCGTGATCATCGATGGCCGTATCGCCGACATCAGCCAGACCGGCTTCGTCACTGGCCCGATGCTCGTCCCCCATTTTGTGCTGAACGAGCTTCAGCACATCGCCGACTCGGCGGACATGCTCCGCCGCAACCGGGGCCGCCGCGGGCTGGACATGCTGAACCGCCTCCAGAAAGAGTCGCGGGTGCCCGTGCGCATCACCGACGTGGACGTTGAGGACATCGAGCTGGTGGATGAGAAGCTGGTCGCCCTTGCCAAGGAATTGGGCTGCGCCATCGTGACCAACGACTACAACCTCAACCGGGTCGCCGAGCTGCAAGGGGTGGTGGTCCTCAACATCAACGAGCTTGCCAACGCGGTGAAGACCGTCTACCTGCCCGGCGAGGAGATGCAGGTGCAGATCATCCAGGAGGGCAAGGAGCTGGGTCAGGGGGTTGGCTACCTGGACGACGGCACGATGGTCGTCGTCGAGGGCGGGCGCAACCACATGAGCCAGACCATCCAGGCCACCGTGACCAAGGTGCTGCAAACCGCCGCCGGTCGCATGATATTTGCCCGACCCAATAACTCACACTGATAATGAAGAGGCCCCTCGCCTTGCTGCGCTGCCAGAATGCCACCCCGGCCTGCCGGGGTGGGGTTTTGTGGGGTTGCCGTTGACAGTTTCGTCTTCCTGAATCAGATAACACACCATCATATGCTCATACAAGGATTGAGGTCATGGCTTTGCATGTCACTAACCGGCTGACGCGCCAGAAAGAGGAGTTTATCCCCCTCGTGGAAGGCGAGGTCAAGATGTACGTCTGCGGGCCGACCGTCTACGACCACGCCCACCTGGGGCACGCCAAGACCTACGTCTCGTTCGACGTGATCAACCGCTACCTGCGCTTCTCCGGCTACCGCGTCCGCTACGTCCAGAACATCACCGATGTCGGCCACCTGCTCGATTCGGGCGAGGATCGCATCCTGAAGAAGGCCGGGGCGCTCAGCCTGGAGCCGATGGAGGTCGTCGAGACCTACACCCGCTCCTATTTCTCTGACATGGACGCGCTCGGCGTGCGCCGCCCCGATATCTCCCCGCGCGCCAGCGGGCACGTCCCCGAACAGATCGCAATGGCCAGGGCGCTGATCGAGAAGGGCCACGCCTACGTCACCGAGGCGGGCGACGTTTACTTCGACGTGAGCAGCTATCCCGAATACGGCAAGCTCTCCGGGCGCAGCATCGAAGACATGCAGGGCGAGCGCGACATCGTCCAGTCCGACAAGCGCAGCCCGGCGGATTTCGCCCTCTGGCGGCACGCCGACCCGGAGCACCTGATGCAGTGGGACAGCCCCTGGGGGCGCGGCTTCCCCGGCTGGCACATCGAGTGTTCGGCGATGTCCACCAAGTATCTGGGCGAGACGTTTGACATCCATGGTGGCGGGCTGGAGAACCAGTTCCCCCACAACGAGTGCGAGATCGCCCAGGCCGAGGCGCTCTACGACAGGCCCTTTGCCCGCTACTGGCTGCTCACCGGCTCTCTCACCATCGACGGCGAGAAGATGAGCAAGAGTCTGGGCAACTTCATCACCATCAAGGACGCCCTGAAAAAGCATGCGCCGGAGGCGATCCGCGCCTTCATCCTCTCCAGCCACTACACCAGCCCGGTCGACTACAGCCAGGCGGCGTTAGAGACCGCAGAGAAAGGCTGGGAGCGCCTGGTGAACGCCGTGCAGCTCGTCCAATACGAGCGGCGCGACGCGCCGCAGAGTGACGAATCGGCGGGCTTCCAGGCGGTGCTGGACGAATACGAGACGCAGTTCGTCCGGGCGATGGACGACGACTTCAACGCCCCTAAAGCAATGGGTGCCCTGCAAGGGCTGACCCGTGAGGTCAACACCCTGCTCAACAGCGATGTCAAGGTCGGCCTGCCCACCCTGGACGCAATCGAGAGCGTCTACCGCCGCCTGGGCGGTGACGTGCTCGGTATCATCCCGGAGGAGGATGTCGTCGGCGGCAAGGCCGACGCGGAGCGCCTGGACGGCCTGATCCAGCTCCTGATCGAGATGCGCGCCGACGCCCGCCAGGCCAAAGAGTACGCCCGCTCCGACCAGATTCGCGACCGTCTGGCCGGGCTGGGGATCGTCCTCGAAGACCGGCCCGACGGGACCATTTACAAGCTCGGATAACGGCCCGGCTCTCCTATGAAGATCGAATACCTGTATGGCCGTCGCCCGGCAGCCGAATCCCTTCGCGCCGGGCGGCGTGTGATCCGGCGGCTGGTGATCGCCGACTCGGCTCGTGAGAACCTCACCCTGGAGCAGCTCGGCCAGTTGGCCGCCGAACGCGGCGTGCGGGTCGATTCGGCTCCCCGTGGCTGGCTCGATTCGAAGACGCGGGGCGCGAACCACCAGGGCGTGGTGTTGGAGGCCGCCCCCTACCCCTACGTCGCCCTCGATGCGTTGCTCGACCCCGCGTCCCTATCCGGCGAGCCACCTCTCCTGCTCCTGCTCGACCTGATCCAGGACGTGCAGAACGTCGGCACGCTGCTGCGCACCGCCGAGGCGGTCGGCGTGCACGGTGTGGTTTTGCAGGAGCGGCGCGCGGCGGCGGTCACCCCCGCCGTGGTCAGCGCCTCGTCGGGCGCGGTCGAGCACCTCAAGGTCGCCCAGGTCACCAACCTCGTCCAGGCGATGAAGACCCTCAAAGAGGCGGATGTCTGGCTGGCCGGGCTGGATCAGGGGCCGGACACGACTCGCTTCGATCAGGCCAACCTGCGCGGGGCGTTGGGGCTGGTGGTCGGCAGCGAGGGGGCAGGGCTGCGCCGCCTGGTGCGCGAGACCTGCGACTTTTTGATCGAGCTGCCCATGCGCGGCCAGGTCGAGAGCCTGAACGCCGCCGTGGCGGGCAGCGTGGCGCTCTACGCGGCCTGGGCGGCGCGCGGCTTCGAATAAGCGTGGGCGTTTATTCAGGAGGAGGGACCATGTCGGTTTTCGAGCTTCGAGTCGCGCTCACCGTCGATGATTTCGAAAAAGCCGTCGCCTTTTACCGCGATGGCCTGGGCCTGGACCCCGGCGACCTGTGGACGGAGGGCGGCCTGGGCCAGATGTTCCGCGCGGGCCGCGCCACCCTGGAGATTTTCGACCCCGATTATGCCGCCTCGGTCGATCAGCTGGAGGTGGGCGAGCGGGTCAGCGGGCCGATTCGCTTCGCCTTCCAGGTGCCCGACGTGAGAGAGGCGGTCGAGCGCGCCCTGCAATACGGCGCGACCCTCGTCCACGAGCCGACCCTCACCCCCTGGAACGACCTCAACGCGCGCGTCCGCTCGCCGGAGGGCCTCCAGATCACCTTGTATCAGGTGATGGGCGAGTCGACCGGCTGAATGGTGATCGCGGGGTGATGTGGGATAGCGATCCGGTCACACAATCCCCTCAGAGCGTTTCCGGAAAAGAGTATAGCGGAAAAAACAGGAAGTTATCGCCCTATCGGCGTGGATTTCTCCGCCGCAGGCGGAGCCAGAGCCGCGCTCTGGTAGTGCCCGAAGGGTACTTTTTAAGCGACCTTTAGTCGCCCTTTAGCCGTGGGTTTCAACCCGCGGCGGTGGCTTCCCGGCCCCCCTCTGGACGCTTTGTTTCATAATTGTATACCGGCCACCTTCCCATCCGCGTGGAGTTGATCTATAGTGCTGGCAGTCTGACACCGGTCGTTAGTGGAAAGGACGTGCCGGTCACCATGACAGCCAGCACATCCCCCCCTCGGCAGAAGCGGCGAGGCGAGGGACGCCCCCGCCTGCTCGTTCGCCTGTTGGCGACGGTGCCCTATCTGGTGGCCTTCTTCCTGGCACCGCGCCTCATCGGCATTCGCTTTTCGCTGGCAGAGGCCTATATGTTCCTCCTCATGACGGTGCCTGTCCTTTACCTGTTGACTCTGGTTCACGAGTTGGGGCATGTGGTGGCCGGGCTGGCCGTGGGCTTTCAATTCGTCTTTCTCTCCGTCGGCTCGCTTCAGCTCAGGCGGCGGAACGGCAGGCTCAAACTGTCGACGGTTCGAAAAAAAGGGTTCCATGGCGGCATGGCCGGGGCATACCCGGCCTCCGCCGAGAACTTGCCTCGCCGCTATCTTATCTACGCTGCCGGTGGCCCGCTTGCCGGGCTTGGCTTCGCGGTGGTCTCATATGTCGCTTTCACCCTCCC
>JARRJX010000273.1:5242-5837 GCA_037388645.1 Chloroflexota bacterium | reverse complement strand
CGGTCGCATCGGTGATCCTGGCAAACGTCCTGCCGGTGCCCGACATGGCCGAAGGCTTCCACCCGGCCCAGCTTCTGGTTCTCCCCATCGTCCTGAACGAGCTGTTCCTGGCGCTGTGGCTGATCGTCAAAGGCTTCCGGCCCGCCGCGCTCGCCGCCGAGTCGGCCTGAGCAGCCAGCCGCGAGCGACCTAAAAGCTGAAATGCTGACAGGTTGAGATGCTGAAATTCCGCTCAGTTGCGGAGCACGTCACTAAATGGCAAACCCTTTCGAACTCGAGGGGCTGGGCTGTAGGGGCGAGATATATCTCGCCCCTACGTGATGCGAGAGCTGTCCGAGTTTTCCATACGCCCCGCCTTGAATCAACCTTGCAACTGAGCATGAAATGCTGAGAGGCTGTTCTTATGCGCGCAGCAGTCTACGAGAGGTACGGCCCGCCGGAGGTGCTCCAGGTCAAAGAGGTCGCCAGACCCTCTCCCAGGGAGGACGAGATTCTGGTGAGGGTGCGCGCCACCACGGTCAGGACGGGCGAGGGGGGCCATAAGAAGGGTAACGTCGTCATCACCGTGTGAGGGCTTCGCAGAGAGACGCCTGAC
>JARRJX010000273.1:4181-5209 GCA_037388645.1 Chloroflexota bacterium | reverse complement strand
CTGACAATGTGGCCTCGGTGCCAACCATCACGATCTGGTAAACTATGGGCATAGAGCGGCAGAAGGACTCAGGCTGACGATGATCGACCAGATCGCCATATCGCAGGAAAAGATCGCTGAGTTTTGCCGCCGACATCACGTCCGGCGGCTGTCCCTGTTTGGTTCGGCGCTGCGCGATGATTTTAAGGCAGACAGCGATATTGACCTGCTGGTCGAGTTCGAGCCTGGGGCAGCGGTCAGTCTCTTCGACCTGGGCGGTATGCAGGTCGAGCTTTCTGAGCTGCTTGCCCGCTACGTCGATCTCAAAACGCCCGGCTTCTTGAGCCGCTATTTCCGGCAGGATGTCCTTGAGCAGGCGCAGGTCATCTATGAACGATCATGACCTGGTTCGGCTCCGCCATATGAGGGACGCCGCTCAGGCGAGCCTGTCATTTGCGGCAGGTCGAAACAGGGACGATCTGGAAAGTGACCAGCAGCTTGTCTTTGCGTTGATCAAAGCGGTTGAGATTATTGGCGAGGCAGCTTCGCGCATCACGCAGGAAACTCAAAGTGCTCATCCCGAAATTCCCTGGCCCCAGGTCATTGGTATGAGGAACATCCTCGTTCATGCCTATTTTGATGTGGACTATGATCGGCTTTGGGAAACCGTACAGCGCGATTTGCCCGAACTGCTCAAACAGTTAGGCACGATCCTTTCCCCAGATGAGGATTGATCGCATAGGTCAGATACTGATCACCTTCTCCGCCCGCCACTGCGCCTCGATGATGTCCGTCATCCCCCCCACGATGCCCACCTGCACGCTGTCCGTCAGCCCGAAGAAGTTGAGACACGTCCCGCAGATGATCAGCCGCACCCCCTTCTCTTCGAGCGCCTTGAGCTGCGCCAGCACCGGCGATCCCTCATACACCAGCTTCACGCCGTCGGTGTAGAAGCAGATCGCCCCCGGCAGCAGGTCGTTCTCCTCCAGCAGGCGGAAATACGAGCCTGCCAGCGCGTGCTGTAGCTCGATGTCCGCCTTCCCCATCCC
>JARRJX010000273.1:0-4173 GCA_037388645.1 Chloroflexota bacterium | reverse complement strand
ACCGTCGGATTGATCTTGTTCGCGCTCATGTTCAGGCCGCCCTTTGTAGAATGTGATGTGTCAATTGTATCGTTTACGAAGTCGGATCGGGATCATCTCGAATCCCCTGTGGGTCTATGGCGTCCCCCTCAATCCAACAGCCTGATCTGCCGCGCCCTGGCGACCGCCTGCGTCCGGCTGCCCACTTCCAGCTTCCCGTAGATGTGGTTGATGTGTCGCTTGACCGTCCCCACCGCGATGTACAGCCGGTCGGCGATCTCCCGGTTCGAAAGCCCCTCCGCGATCAGCGCCAGCACTTCCAACTCGCGCTCGCTCAGCGGCTCGATCAACCCCTGGTCGGCGGCGGGGGCTGCCCGGCGCGCCGCCACCCCGGCAAATTCAAGTAACTGCCCCACGAAGGCCGGGGCGAGCTGCCGGACACCCCCCAGCAGGTCGAGGGCCTGCGGGTCTTCCTCCAGGAAAGGCCGGTAGAATCCTTCCGGCGCGGCCAGCTCGACGGCCCGCGCCAGGTGCTCTACAGCCCCCTCCTTGTCTCCCCCGCGCTGGGCGATCAGCGCCCACTGGATGCAGGCCGGGATCAGCCAGCGATATAACTCTCGCTCCTCGGCGTAGCGCGCCAGCCTGCCCACCATCTCCTCGGCGTCCTCCAGCCGGTCCTGGGCCAGCAGCAGCCGCCCATAGGTCAGGCTGGTCTCTACCAGCAGGGGATCGAACGGCGCGCTGGGGGAGCAGCCCGCTTCCTCCGCCCAGCGCGCGGCATACGCCACGTCGCCCCCCAGCAGGCGGAGGTTCGCCTCCATCGCCCCCAGCCAGTCCATGGCGAGGTGCCCCTCCCCGGCCAGCCGGTGCGCCGTCCGCAAAGACTCCGCCTCCCCCTCCACGTCGCCCAGGGCCGCCTGGATCGGCAGCCGGATCGCCAGCGCGTTCGCCAGGTAGCCGGGCAGCCCCAGCCGCTCGCTGAGCGCCACCCCCTGCTCGATGGCGTCGTGCGCTTCGTCTAACTGGTTCGCGTCGTAATACAGGGCGGCCAGCCAGTTGTAGATGATCCCGGCCACCGGGGAGGGCCGCCCCCGCTCGTCGAGGTAGCGGGGCAGCGACTCCTGGCAGACGGCCAGCGCCGCGCCGCGCTCCCCGTGCGTGCGCAGCGCCGAGGCCAGCCAGGCGTCCACCAGCGCCGTGAAGAACGGGTTCCCCACCGCCCGGCCTGCCCCCTGCGCCTCCCGATAGGTGCGGATCGCCTCCCCGATCGGGCGGGTGCGCTCCTGCGCCTCGCCCAGCGCCCACAGCGCCATCACCCGCCAGCGGCCCTGTGTGTCGCTCAAGGTCGCCAGCGCCTTCTCGGCGAGCGCGACTGCCAGCTCGTAATCCTGGAGGATGACCACGGCGATGATGCTCTGCAGCACCGTCAGGACGCCGCAGGCAGGCCCTTCCGAGTCGTCCTTGCCCAACAGCACATCGGCAGTTTGGGCGTAGTCCAGCGCCTTCGGGGCCGCCCCCGCCACGAAAGCCACCCAGCCCGCGTAGGTCGCCAGCGCGCCGCTCGCCCGGACGTCCGCCGGGGGCAGCGCCGCCAGCCAATCGCGCACCGTCTGGAAATTGCCGCTCAACAGAGTCGGCTCGGCGGCCCGCTCGATCAGCCGCCCGGCGTCGCTCAGGTCGCCCTCGATCCGCCCCCAGGCCAGCGCATGCTCGATCGCCTCACCCAGCAAGTCGTTCGCTTCATACCACCCCATCGCCCGCCGGTGCAGCGCCGCGCGCGCCGCCGGGTCGAGCGTATTCCGTAACACCTGGGCGAACAGCCGGTGATAGCGGTACCATTCCCGCCGGTTGTCGAGCGCCACCAAAAAAAGGTTCGCCTGCTCAAGCCCCTCCAGGATCGCCTGGCTGTCCGCCCGGCCCGTCACCGCCTCGCACAGCGGCGCGCTCAGCCGGTCGAGGATCGCCGTCTGGCGCAGGAAGTCGCGCACCGCCGCCGGTTCGCGCTCCAGCACCTCCGCGACCAGGTAATCCATCACGAAGCGGTCGCTCCCCGCGAAGTCCGCCACAAACGCCTCCGGGTCGCCGCCCCCTTTTTGCAGCGCCACCGCCGCCAGTTGCAGCCCGGCGATCCACCCCTCGGTGCGCGCGCCCAGCGCGCTGATCGCCTCTGGCGTCAGGTTGAGCCGCATCGTCTGGTTGAGGAAAGCCGCCGCCTCCTCCACGCTGAAGCGCAGGTCGCGCTCCCGGATTTCGGTGAGCTGTCCCCGCGCCCGCAGCCGGGCCAGCGGCAGCGGCGGGTCCTCCCGCGTGCTGACCACCAGGTGCATCGCCGGGGGTTGGTGGTCGAGCAAAAAAGCCAGCATCTCGTGCACGGGCTGCGAGGCCACCAGGTGATAGTCGTCCAGCACCAGCGTGAAGGGCGTCTCGACCGTCGCCAGGTCGTTGATCAGGGGCGCGAGCAGGCTGTGGGGCGGCGGGGGTTGTGGGGATTGCAGAATCTGGCGCAGCGGCTCGCCGATCCCCGCCTCGATCTGCCCCAGGGCAGCCACCAGGTAGGTCAAAAACTGCGCCGGGTCGGCGTCCGATTCCTCCAGCGTGAGCCAGGTCACCGCCCGCTCGCTTCCCCCCGCCCACGCGCTGAGCAGCGTCGTCTTCCCGAACCCGGCGGGCGCGGAGACGAGCGTCAGCCGGTGGCCCAGCCGCGGCGCGTCGTCCAGCCGCTCGATCAGGCGCGGCCTCGCCACGGCGTCCGGGCGCGGCGGTGGGATGGTGAGCCGGGTCGCCAGCGGCGCGCCCCAGCCGGGCGGTGCGTTGTCCATCTGAATCCGGTGCCCTTCCTGGTGTGGATCGCTCTCTGCGCCCGAAAGTATACCACGGGGCGGCCCGACGCAGAGAGCGAATGCGTCGCGTGACACAAGGGACCTCAGCGATGGCTGTGAGCATGGCGGGTTTCCCGACGGGTGATTACCAATCACCCGATCTGCGCCCGTTTACGGCTGCTCAAAATCGGACTACACTGGGTGAAAGTCCGACAATCCAGAATCTGAGCAGTCGATGACGAACTGGAGGATGACGATGCGTCTGGAGAATAAGGTAGCGGTGGTCGCGGGGGTTGGGTCTGGCATGGGGGCGGCAGTGGCGCTGCTGTTCGCGCAGGAAGGCGCGCGCGTGGCGCTGGCCGCGCGCCACGCCGGGCAGATCGAGGCCGTGGCGGCCCGCATTCGCCAGGCGGGGGGCGAGGCGCTCGCTGTGCAGGCCGACCTGACCGACGAGGGAGAGGTGCGCCGTCTGGTGGAGGAAACGCTGGCCGCCTATGGTGCGCTGGACATCTACGCCAGCTTTGCGGGCGGCTATTTCCGCTACGAGAAGAGTGTGCTCGATATGGAGCCAGAGTTTTTCCAGAAGGTGCTGACCAATCACCTGCGCAGCATCTTCCTGGGGGTGCGCGCCAGCGTCCCCGCCATGCGGGCGCGCGGCGGCGGTGCGGTTCTGACTATCTCGGCGGGCTACAAGACGCGCCGCGACGCCAACGCCGCTTATGGCGCGGCCAAGGAGGGCGTCATCGGCCTCACGCGCAACCTGGCCCGCGAGCTGCACGCCGACAACATCCGCGTCAACTGCATTGCGCCCGGCCTGATTCGCCAGCCGCTGCGCGAGGGGGCCGTTGTGCCGCCCGACGTGAAGCTGGCGCGGCGCGGCCAGCCAGAAGACATTGCCTACGCGGCGCTCTACCTCGCCTCCGATGAGTCGCGCTGGGTGACGGGGCAGGTGTTGGCGGTGGACGGCGGCGACGAAGTCCACGCGGGCCAGCCGCGCGACGCCTGATGGTGATCGCCGTCAGAACAGCCCCATTTTGAGCGGAGCGCAGCTTGATGTAGACTGGCCGGGTGCCCGCCTGCCCTGAAACGGCGGCACGTCTGCAAGGAGAGACACAGATGGACACCACGCCGGGAGCCGCCATCGCCGCCAGGCCAACCGCCTCCCTGCCTCTCAAAATCCTTGCCGGGTTCTTCGTCCTGGTCAGCGCCGCCGCCCTGTTTGGCGGGCTGTTTGTCTGGGGGGAGGGCTTCGTCCTGAGCGTGGCCGACCGGCTGGACGTGGCCTCGCCGGTCGCGGATATACTGGTCAACGCCCCGGCGTCTTTCCTGGCCGGGCTTGGCCTGTGGAGCATGCGGAAATGGGGGTATGCGCTCG
>JARRJX010000272.1:0-5604 GCA_037388645.1 Chloroflexota bacterium | reverse complement strand
CGGTTCTCGATACCTCTCGACAGGCGCTCTCAGGCGGCTGCGATAGTTTGGCCCTGAATGGACAAAATCCCTTTGCACCAACAATCTGATCCCGGCCCTCGGTCGTTGACCACCTGGCTCCGTCAGGTCTCCGAGAAGCCGGTACATGCTGTGGCGCGGTCGTTAAATCGGGCGGGTATCAGCGCCAACCTGTTGACGGTCGTTGGTTTCGTGCTGGCCTCTGCCGCCGTCATCCCTGTTGTCCAGGGCCGCTTTGTTGTCGGGGCCGTCATATATTGCTTCGCGGCGTTGTTTGATGGGATAGACGGGGCAGTCGCGCGGGCTGGGGCAGGGGAGAGTCGGTTTGGCGCGCTGCTCGACTCGACTCTTGACCGCTACAGTGAGGGGATACTGTTGACCGGGCTTGGTTACTATTTCGCAAAGAGCGGCCAGCCAGCCGCCGTCGTGTTGGTCTTTGTGACGCTGCTCGGCTCGGTCATGGTCAGCTACGTTCGCGCCCGTTCGGAGGGGCTTGGCCTGGACAACAAGGTCGGCATTCTGACCCGTGTAGAGCGCTCAGTCGTGCTCGTCCTCGCCCTGTTGACGGGCTGGCTCATATGGGGGTTGGCGATCATGGCGGTGCTCACCCACTTCACCGTCTTCCAGCGTGTGTGGCACGTCTATTCGGCTGGCCGCCGCGATGGTCGCTAGCAGGCGATGCGCGTAACCCGGCTTGGGATCGAGCTTGGCTCCCTGACGATAGGCTCATTCGGCCTGTTCGTCGTATTTGCTGTGCTCACCGGTGCCCTGTTGACTCGCTGGCAGGCAAAACGTCGCGGCCTGAACCCGAACTGCGTCGTCGCCATCCTCCCCTGGATGATCGTCGGCGGGCTGGTTGGCGGGCGGTTGTTCTACATCTTTAATCCGCCCCCGTCGGTTCAGGCCATCTACAGCAGGGGGTGGTATCTGACCCACCCGTTCGATCTACAGGTTGGGCCGCTGGCTGTGTGGAGCGGCGGGTTAGGCATGGCTGGCGTGCTGTTTGGGGGTGGCCTGGGGACGGTCGTCGGGCTTTGGCAGCAGAAGCAGAATCTGGCGCGGTGGGCCGCCGCTTTGATCCCCGGCCTGCTGGTTGGCCTGATCATCACCCCCTGGGCGAATGTCGTCCTTCGGCAGTTATACGGGCCGCCGACGAGCTTACCCTGGGGCCTGCCGGTTGACTCCCCGGTCGCCCCGTTTGAAGTTGTCCCGCCCGGCACCCGCTTCCACCCGACCCCCGCGTATTTGTCGCTGTGGGCGCTGGCTGTCCTGGGTGCGTCGCTGTTCGTCGAAAAGCGTTTCGCGGGCCGCCTGTCCGATGGTGAGCGGTTTAGCGTGCCTGCGCTGCTGTACTTGCTGGGTGTTTTCCTCGCCGATTTTTTGCGGGTGGATGTCAACCATGGCTGGCTGGGTCTGACCGTGATGCAGGCGCTTGCGCTGCTGCTGAGTGGCGCGCTGGTAGCGCTGGTCGTTTGGGGCAGGCGCTTGTCGGGCCAGGACGGTAGTACTTGACCCCCATTTATCGGGTGAGCAATTGCGCTAGAATAAAAAGACATGTATGAATAAGCCTGTAGAGTTGAGTTGGAATCGGTAAGAACTGGAAATGCGGTGAGACGATGATTGAAACGCATAACTTGACCAAGCACTTTGCCGACTTTGTCGCGGTCGACGATGTGACGTTAGAAGTGAAATCCGGTGAGGTCCTCGCCTTGCTTGGCCCAAACGGGGCCGGGAAAACCACCACCGTTCGGATGCTGACTTCGATCCTGCGCCCCACCCGTGGCACCGCGAGCGTCGCCGGTTACGACGTGGTGCGCCAGGCGGAGCATGTACGGGCGCACGTGGGCGTGCTGACCGAGAGCCACGGCCTCTACCTGCGCATGAACGGGCGAGAGTATCTTGAGTTTTTCGGCGAGCTTTATGGCATGGACGCAGCGCAGCGCAGCGAGCAGGCCGAGTCGTTGAGTACGCGCTTTGGGCTGCGTGAAGCGCTCGACCGCCGCCTGGGCGAATACTCCAAGGGCATGCGCCAGAAGCTGGCCCTGGTGCGTGCCATGTTGCACGATCCGTCGGTGCTGCTGCTGGATGAGCCTACCTCGGCGATGGACCCGCACAGCGCCCGGCTGGTTCGGGATGCCATCCATGACCTGCGGGGCGGCGGGCACACGATCATCATCTGCACCCACAACCTGCCGGAGGCGGAAGAGCTGGCCGACACGATTGCCATCATCCGCCGGGGGCAGATCATTGCCAAAGGCACGCCAGCGGAGCTGAAAAACCGTCTGTTGGGGCCGCCCCTGATCGAGCTTCGCCTGGCCGAAAACCTCAATGGGCTGAGCCATCGTTTATCTGAGAAAGTCGAGATCGACAGCCAGGGGGCAGACTGGATTCGCTACCGCACCCCAGACCCGTACCACGTGAACCCGGCGATTATCAGCGATCTGGCGGCGCAGGGCGTCAAGGTCGTCACGCTGAGTGAGGTCTCCCAGAGCTTAGAAGAAGTGTATCTGCGTGTTGTTGGTGAAGAAGAATAGAATTGCGAATCGGGTATTGTAAGTGGTTGGAGAAAAGCGAGTAAAGGTATGGCTATAGTAGCGACATCCGCGGAAGGAACCGCGAGTTCAGGCCTGATCCACTGGTTGCAAACTGCTGTCTGGAACGTCAGGAGATCGTTGATCATCACCCGGCGCGAAGTCCGGGACATGCTTCGCGACTGGCGGATCATCGCGCCCATCATATTATTGACCGTGATCTTCCCGTTTCTAGCCAATTGGGGGGCCGGTCGCATGACTCGCTGGGTCGGCCAGTATGATGCCGAGATCGTCGGCGACCGCCTGATCCCGTTCCTGTTGATGATCGTCGGTTTCTTCCCCATATCCTTCTCGCTGATCATCGCCCTTGAGAGCTTCGTCGGCGAGAAAGAGCGGCGCAGCCTGGAGCCGCTGCTCTCGACCCCGGTCACAGACACCCAGTTGTATATTGGCAAGATGCTAAGCTCCACGGTGCCGCCCCTGGTTGGGAGTCTCCTGGGCATAGCGGTTTATCTCGTCGGGGTCTACATCAACGTCGATTGGAAGCCCTCGCTGCTGCTCCTGGCTCAGATCGTCTTGCTGAACGTGATCCAGGCGCTGGTCATGGTCTCCGGCGCGGTAGTCGTGAGCAGCCAGACGACCAGCGTGCGCGCCGCCAACCTCCTGGCGAGCTTCATCATCATTCCCATGGCGTTCCTGATCCAGGCCGAGGCGCTGATCATGTTCTGGGCGAATTATTCGGCGCTCTGGTGGATTATGCTGGGCCTGGCCGTCTTGAACGTGGTGCTGGTGCGGATGGGAATCCGGATATTCAACCGGGAGGAGCTGCTCGGCAACGAGATCGACGAGTTGAACCTGGGTGCGACCTTCAAGCGCTGGTATAAGCTGACCCTCGCCCGCAAGGAGGATGGCACCCATCGCTCGGCCTGGCGCTGGTACCGGGAAGAGGTGTTCGGTGCGATCGGTCGCATGAAAGGCGCGGTGCTGGTCGTCACGATTGCCCTGATTGCTGGTCTTTTCCTCGGCATAAGATACTCACGTGTATATGCCATTCCGGGCGAGGTGTTCCACACCGACCAGTGGTATGAGCGGTTTCAGGAGGCGCTGACTCTCACCGGGTTTGTGGGGGCGAAGGGGGTGCTGCGCGTCGCCTTCCAGAACGTGCGGGCTTTGTTCCTTGCCTCCTTGCTGGCCGTTTTCTCCTTCGGGACGCTGGCGATCCTGATCCTGATGGTGCCCCTGGGGCTGGTGGGCTATCTCGGCTCGCAGATGGTTCTCGCCGGGATCAACCCGTTGGTGCCCTGGGCTTCCATCCTTCCCCACAGCATCCTGGAGCTGCCTGCCGCGGTCCTGGCCGGGGCGGCGGCGGTGCGGATCGGCGCTAGCGTGCTGACCACGCAGGATGGCAAGACGGTCGGGCAGGGCTGGGTGGAGGCGCTGGCGGATGCCACCCGCTTGTGGGTGACGCTGATTCTGCCCGTCCTGTTGCTGGCGGCGATTGTACGGCGATTGTAGAGATTTACCTGACTCCTTTGCTGGTCAGGTGGGCTGCCTCAGGCCTTTGAGGTTGGAGAGGATAATATCCGTCAATGGCTAGGCTTGTCATTCTCGGTTCGGCGTCCATCGTGCCGGACGCGGAACACGAGAATACGCATATGATCCTTCGGGGGGACACAAGCTCTGTACTGATAGATTGCGTGGGCACGCCAATCGTGAGGCTCGGACAGGCTGGTGTTGGCATTGAGGATATTAACCACGTCATTCTGACCCATTTCCATCCCGATCACGTGGGTGCGTTTCCGGAGATGTTGATCACTCAATGGCTGCTGGGCCGGAAATCGGCCATGGCGGTGTACGGGCTGGATCACTGCCTGGATCGTGTCAAACAGTTGATGACAGCCTACCATTGGGAGGATTGGGCGGGGTTCTTCCCCGTCACCTTCCACTATCTGCCGGAGGAAGAAGGCGTGCTGGTGCTGGACAACGAAGATTTTCGGATCACCGCCTCGCCGGTGCGCCACTTTATCCCGACGATTGGGGTGCGCGTGTTGGTGAAAGAGAGTGGGTTTGTCTTCGCCTACTCGTCAGATACCAGGCCCTGCCCGGAGGTAGTGCGTCTGTCGCACAACGCAGATTTGCTGATTCATGAGGCGACTGGTGTTGAGCCGTTGGGGCATTCCAGCCCGGCCCAGGCTGGCGCTATTGCCGAAGAAGCCTGTGTGAAACGTCTGGGGCTGATCCACTACCCTGTGCGGGACACAAACTCCACGATCCTGCTGAGGGATGCGCACAAGACTTTTTCGGGGCCGGTGTTCGTGTGTGAGGATTTGATGGAGGTCGATTTACACACGGATGAAAGTGGACAGGGGTGAAGCGAGCCTGCCATCAATCATTCCATTCGGCGTTTGCATGCGGCTCAACTAACTGGCACGTGGCGTGTAAGAAACAGAATTCCCCACGGGGCGGAGTCAGCTCCAGGACTTCGACGATCTCAAAGGTCTTGTCTCCCAGTTGAACCTGTTCGCCCACTTGTGGCGGCGTATCGGAATTGGCGATTGCGCCGGGGTGTTCGCCGCCGATAACCACGTAGCTGACTTTGTAGTTCATGACAGTGTCCTTCTCCAGGCCGGTTCAGTAGTTTTGTAGATGCTGGTGGCGCAGCCGGAACGAGAGGTCGGCGGCAATGTTGCGCATCACCCGGTAGCCGATGATTGGGTCTTCGTCACAAAGCGCGTCGAATTCGGCAAAAGGTGCGAGCACCACGGTCGCTCCCCCACCAGCCGCGTAGACCGATGCCGATCGCGATCCACGGTCGACGAGTGACATCTCTCCCACCGATTGGCCGGGGCCGAGGCTGATGATAGTCCGCTCTTTGGCGGGGTGCTGCACATCGATCGCCACCTCCACAAACCCCTCTTTGACCAGGTAAAGGTGGCCCGCCTCGTCGCCCTTTTCAAACAGCCGCTCCTTTTCGTCCAGCGTTCGGATGCTGAATATCCCGGCCAGCTTGCTTAATTGTGGTTTAGTGAGCCCGTTGAACATATCGATCCGTTGC
>JARRJX010000271.1:0-5454 GCA_037388645.1 Chloroflexota bacterium | reverse complement strand
GATGGCTGCGCTAGCCGGTTATCTCAGGATAGCCGAGGACCGGCCCCGGCGCGAGCAGGCGGCCTGATAACCCAACCCTGACTGCTGCGGCCAGCCGGTCGCCCGGCTTTTTACCAACTCATCAACTCAAGAATTGAGGGGAAAATGAACTCAATCCAGAAGACGGCAAGGGTGGCAGGAGCCTTATATCTGAGCCTGCTCCCGCTGGGTATCCTCGGCATAATGTACGTTCCCGCCAGCCTGATCGTGCCCGGCGATGGGGCCGCGACCGCCAGCCAGATCATCGCGTCCGAATCGCTGTTCCGGCTCAGCATCGTGAGCGCGCTGCTCGTCCAGGTGGTCAACATATTTGTGGTGCTGGCGCTGTTCCAGGTGCTCAAACCGGCTGGCCGAAACCTCGCCTGGATGATGGTGATCTTCATCCTGCTCGGCGCGCCCATCGCGATGCTCAACGAGCTGAACCAGGTGGCCGTCCTGATCCTCTCGACCGGGGCCGACTACCTGGCCGCCTTCAGCCCCGATCAACTGCACGCGCTGCTGCCCCTGTTCCTCGACCTGCACGAGTATGGGATCAACATCGCCGGGATATTCTGGGGGCTGTGGCTGTTCCCGATGGGCTACCTGGTGTTCAAGTCAGGCTACCTGCCCAAAATCCTGGGCATCCTGTTGATGATCGGATGCTTCGGCTACCTGGCAGACAGTGCTATCGTATTCCTCTTCCCCAACTTCGACGTGTCAATCAGCCAGTTCACCTTCATCGGGGAGCTGTTGTTACCCCTGTGGCTGCTGATCAAAGGCGTGAACGTCGAGAAGTGGGAACAACGCGCGCTTGAATCTGTCTGAATTAGATCCGATCAGAGACGGTCGGGTGAGTGATCGCCAGGAGAAATACTTGTGAAAACAGTGGTATACACAGAATACGGGCCCCCGGATGTGCTCCGGCTCGAAGAGGTAGAAAAACCGACCCCGAAGGACAATGAAATACTGATACGGGTATATGCAACATCAGCAAACTACGGGGATATTGTGGCACGAGATTTTAGACACATCTCCCCTCGCCAGTTCAATATGCCTTTTCTCTTCTGGCTCCTCGCGAAGCTGTCGTTTGGTCTCAGCAAGCCCAAAAACCCGATACTGGGGAGTGAGCTCGCCGGAGAAGTTGAATCGACGGGCAAAGACGTAAAGCTGTTCAAGCCGGGCGACCAGGTTTTCGGCTATCGTGGCCAGAGCATGGGCGCTTACACCGAGTATCTGTGTATGCCCGAAGACGGCGTGGTGTCGGTAAAACCCACCAACATGGGCTATGAGGAAGCCGCCGTCGTGCCCAGTGGGGGGATGACGGCGCTGCACCTTCTTAAAGGGATCGGCATCCAGCGCGGGCACAAAGTCCTGATCAACGGCGCTTCTGGCGGAATAGGCTCCCACGCGGTGCAGATCGCCAGGGACCTGGGCGCGGAAGTTACCGGTGTATGCGGTACACCCAGGGTAGATTTCGTGAAATCTCTGGGAGCCGATAAGGTCATCGACTACACCCAGGAGGATTTTACCCAAAGCGGTGAGACCTACGATCTCATTTTTGACATATTAGGCAGGAGCTCTTGGTCGCGTTGTAAAGGCTCGCTCAAGCCAAACGGATGCTATCTTTTAGCCAGTTTCAAGATGAAGCAACTTGCCCAAATGCTGTGGACGTCGATAACTGGCAGCAGCAAGAAAGTCGTCTGCGCGCTGTCACCCCAAAGCGTGGAAGACCTGCACTCCCTCAAAGAGCTTATCGAGGCGGGAAAGATCAAATCGATCATTGACAGAAGCTTCCCGTTGGAGCAGGCCGCCGAGGCGCACCGCTACGTCGAATCAGGACAAAAAATGGGCCAAGTCGTCCTGACGGTGGCGCATGACAACGAAAACTGAGAAAGCGCCACATCATCAAAATACCCTCGGAGAAACTCATGAAGGCGATTGTATGCACGCAGTACGGGCCACTCGACGTTCTCAGCTTTGAGGAGGTTGAGAAGCCCACCCCAGGCGACGACGAAATCCTGGTCGAAGTCCACGCATCATCGGTGAACTACGGCAACGTGGCGCTTGTGAAGGGCGAGCCGTTCATGAGCCGCCTGTGGTCCGGGCTGAGCAAACCGAAAGACCCGATCCCCGGCGGGGACGTGGCGGGGCGGGTCGAGGCGGTGGGCAAAAACGTCACGCAGCTCCAGCCGGGCGACGAGGTCTACGGGGACACGTCCTCGTGCGGCTTCGGCGCGTTTGCCGAGTACGTCGCCGCCCCCGCAAACATGTTTGCCCTGAAACCGGCCAACGTCTCATTTGAGGAGGCCGCCGCCGTCCCTCAGGCAGCGCTCGTCGCCTTGCAGGGGCTGCGCGATAAGGGGCAGATCCAGGCGGGGCAAAAGGTGTTGATCAACGGCGCGTCGGGCGGGAACGGCACGTTTGCCGTGCAGATCGCCAAAGCGTATGGGACGGAAGTGACGGCGGTGTGCAGCACGCGGAACGTGGAGATGGTGCGCGCGATCGTCGCCGACCACGTCATCGACTACACACAGGAAAACTTTGCCGAGACTGAGGGGCAGTACGACCTGATCTTTGCCACCGGGGGAGACCGCCCAATCTCCGACTACAAGCGCGCGCTCAGCCCCAGCGGGACGTACGTCTCGGCGGGCGGCTCTATGAAGCAAGTTTTTCAGGGGATGCTCCTGGGGCCGTTCATGTCGATGGGCGGGAGCCAGACGCTGACCTCCCTCTACCAGAGGCCCAACCAGGACGACCTGGTTTTCCTGAAAGGGCTGATCGAAGACGGCAAAGTCAAACCCGTCATCGATAAGTCCTACCCGCTGAGCGAGGCCGCCGACGCGCTCCGCTATTATGCAGAAGGGCACTCCCAGGGAAAGGTCGTCATCACCGTTGCGCATGACGGCGAGTGACAGCCCGCACCGTAGAAACGCCGCCGTTTATTCTGGTTCACATCACAGAGGAGCGACCGAACATGGACGAAGTGAGGATCAGGCTCTCCGCGTTATGGGTGATGCTCATGCTGACGTATCTGCTGGGGGACGTGCTGCGCATTTTCAGCGGCGACTTCAAGCCAGGCGAGGTAGAAGGGATGCAGGTCAGCCAGGGGTTGTACCTGGGCATGGCCGCGTTCATGCTGATCCCGATCATCATGATTTTCCTGTCCCTGACGGTGAATTATCCCGTGATCCGCTGGGTGAACATCGTCATCCCCATCATCTTTTTCCTTTTCAACCTGGTCGGGCTGCCCACCTACCCCGGCGCTTATGACAAATTCCTGATCGTCGTGGGGCTCGTGTTTAACGTGCTGACGGTCTGGTACGCATGGACGTGGGTCTGATTCTGGAAAGTCTCGACCGCTTCTCGTTTCAAGAAAATTCGGAATGACAGGGAGGTAATATGGACAATCGAGTGCTGGTGGCCTACGCCACCAAATACGGGTCGACGGCGGGGATCGCCGAGAAGATCGGCGAGGTGCTGGGCGAGGCGGGCTTAGAGGCCGACGTGCTGCCGGTGGACAAGGTGCGCGACCTGGCCCCCTACGGAGCGGTCGTATTGGGCAGCGCGGTCTACATGGGCCAATGGCGCAAAGAGGCCGGGGCGTTCCTGAAGAACAACGTCAAGGCGCTCGCCGAGCGGCCCGTCTGGCTGTTTTCCAGCGGGCCTACCGAAGAGGGCGACCCACGCGAACTGGTGGAAGGCTGGGGATTCCCGGAGGCGCTAAAGCCCTTCGCCGACGAAATCCAGGTGCGCGACATCGCCATCTTCCACGGCGTGATGCCTCCGCCCGAAAAGATGAAATTCTTCGACAGGGAGATCATGAAGCGCATCAAAGCGCCCACCGGCGACTTCCGCGACTGGGAGATGATCGCGGACTGGGCGACATCCATCGCCGAGGAGTTGAAGGGGGAATCGTAAGGATTGGAAAGGGCGTAGTCTTCCGGCAGCACCAGCCACTCGACACCTTTCGGAAACCTGGTAGAGAAGCGACCGGGATCGGGTCGCCTAGCGCCCAGGCGACGTTCGCTGAAGTCCCAGCCAATCGACCTTTTCTCACTCTGGCAGCCAGGGCACGTAGCGGAACTGGTAGAGGGACAAATAGCAGGCGTACAGTTCACCCAAACACTCCTGTTCGGCGCGGCGGTGTTGATGGCATTTCCGAGCTTCATGATCCTCCTGTCCCTCACATTGAAGGCCAGAGCGAATCGCCTGGTGAACATCATCGTAGGCATTTTCCACGTGTTTGTCCTGCTCGGCACACAGTTTGTGGGCGAGGGCGGGGTCTGGTTTTATGCGAGACTTTATGAGCTGCTGGAGGCCGTGTTCCTCGCGCTCATTATCTGGACCGCATGGAAGTGGCCCACACAGCCAGCGTGAACCGCTTGCACGCTCCCGCTGCGCTTCATAACGGTGGGCAGCTTTGCGGTAGGTGCTTGGGACTACATGGTGGTTGCCGTTTGTCTCGTCCGTCATAGCACTCCCTTTCGTTCTAATAGCCGAGGGGTGTTTGCCAACTATCCCTCGGCTCGGTCTACACTGGACTTCGCATCCAGGATAGCTCTACCGCAAAGGTGTCGGGTAGCCAGCCAGCAGCAAAAACCGACTCCTCAGCACCCGCCCAGGAGCTGGCGTGCCCCGTTAATCAATGAACCGGATGCACACTTACGCGCGGTACCCCCTCTCCCTCGACCGCGCGCAGGCGCGGGCTGAGCGCGCCGCCGACCGCCGTCAGCGCGGTGAGCAGCCCGGCCAGGGTGAAGATCTGGCCGATCCCCCGTCCCGGCCCAACCCCCATCACCGATCCCAGCGAACCAGCCAGCGGCCCACCCGCGCCCATCAGCGGCTCGAACAGCCGGTCGGCCAGCGGCCCGGCGACGACGAAGGCGAGCGCCTGGCTGGCGCGGGTCGCCATCTGCCGGGCGGCGAAGGCACGCCCTTGCACCGCCGGGGCGACCGCCCGCTGCCAGATCGCCTGGTTCAGCCCGTCGACGAACGGCGCGGAGAAGTGCGCGCCGAAGGCGGCCAGCCCGACCAGCCAGCCGAGCGGGCGCAGGCCGATCGCCGCCACGCACAGCCCGAAGGTCAGGCAGAAAGCCAGCACGCCGTCGACCGAACGGGCGGGGCCACCCCAGGCGCTCAAGGCCAGGCTCCCACCCAGCAGGCCCGCCCCGGCCACCGAGAGGATCAGGCCAAGCGCCTGCGGCGTGGTGAAGGACAGCACCAGCGGCTGGATCAGCGCGCCGATCAGCCCGCCCAGGAAGCTGACGATCACGAAGAAAGCCAGCAGCGCGGGCAGGCCGCGCCGGGTGGCGATCACACGGAGGCCAGCGGAGAACTCGGCCAGCGGGTTGCGGCCCAGCGCGACGGGGGCCGGACGGACAGCCGGGAAGCGCACGGCCATCAGGGTGGCGACGGCCACCAGGAAGGTGGCAAAGT
>JARRJX010000270.1:0-4200 GCA_037388645.1 Chloroflexota bacterium | reverse complement strand
GCCGCCTTCGAGGGCCTGCTCGTGCCTTAGCGGCTACATCTCTGCCGCAGCCGGGACGATCTCCCTGCCGAACGTCTCCAACGGCGCGATCTCGTACACGTTGGGCATGTTGAAGATGGCGTGGGTAAAGCCCAGCTCAGACAGCGTCTTCAGCCGCCCTATCACACCCTCGACGGTGTCCTTGCCCGCGGCCAGGTGAACCGTGCCCAGCGTCGTCTTCTCGATCTCGTCGTAGTCCCGCCCCAGCCGCTCACAGTGCCCTTTGAGCGTGTCCAGCGCCTCTTGCAGCACGTCCGGCCCATAGCGCTCAAAAAAGTTGCAGGCGTCGGCGTACTGCGCCACCAGACGCAGCGTCTTTTTTGGCCCCGTACCGCCGATCAGGATGCGGGGGTGCGGCTGGCTGAGCGGGCGCGGGTTGTTCGTCATCCTGGGTGCGGCAAAGTGCTTCCCGGTGAAGCTGGCCTCGTCGCCGCCCCACAGCGCGTGAGCCAGTTGCAGCGTGTCCTCCAGCCACTCAAAACGCTCGCTGGTATCCGGATACCGGACGCCGAAGCCCTCCGCCTCTTCCTGATACCAGGCCGCGCCGACGCCAAAATACGCCCGCCCGCCGGAGACGATGTCGAGCGTGTTGACCACCTTCAGCAGCATCGAGGGCACCCGGTAGATGATGCCCGTCACCAGCACGCCGAGAGTCGCTTTTTCGGTCAGCCCCGCCAGGTAGCCGAGCGTGGTATAAGCTTCCATCATCGGGTCGTTATACGCCTGGCCGAACAGGCCCTTGATCTGGTAGTAGTGATCCATCACCCAGAAGCTGTGAAAGCCAGCCGCTTCTGCGGTGGTGACGATCTCCTTGAGCTTAGGTCGAATTTCCGCCGTGCCGCCCGGATACTTAAACGAGGGGATTTGCAAACCAATGTGCATGATTCTCTCCATCGTGAACCACTTGAACCTGCCTTCATTCCCATTTATATCCTACACCTTAGAGTGTACTCCAAGTCAAGCCGAAGAAAGTTATTCAACAACGGTCGCCAACTCCCTCAAAATTAGGGGTTATTCGCCGCTAAGCCACAGCCACAGGCACGGCCAGACGTTATGCCATGTATAAGTGTGACCGATTCACCTGCCGTGATAGAATCCTCCCTGCAAATCGCTCTTTCGAGGGAATACCAGCATGCAGTATGACGACCCGACCCAAGAGAATCAGCCCATCCTGGACGACCGCACCGAGCCTGCCCAGACGCGGCCCGCCCAGGAACTCCCGTTCCCGCCTGAACCACCCGCGCCGCCCGCGCCACCAAGGCGGCATCGGCGTCGGCGTCCACGGCGGCGCTGGGGATGCCTCCAGACGTGGCTCTCCATCGTCCTGATGGCGCTGGGAGCGCTGCTCGGCGCGGGGCTGATCGTCGGGCTGGTGATCTACAACTCGCTGGCCGGGGAGCTGCGCGAGGACATGGAGGCCCTGGACCGGCTGGAGGGCGTCGAGGATTTTGAGACGACCGAGATCTACGCCCGCGACGGCACGCTGCTCTACGAGGTCTTCGAGGAGGGCCGCCGCACCGAGGTGCCCCTGGATCGCATCCCGTTTGCCATGCGCTGGGCGATCGTCGCCACCGAGGACGATACCTTCTACGAGAACCCCGGCTTCGACCCGCCCTCGATCCTGCGCGCCGCGCGCGACTGGGTACAGGAGGGCGAGATCGTCTCCGGCGGCAGCACGATCACCCAGCAGCTGGTGCGCAACATCGTCTTTGACTACGAGGAGCGCAACGAGCAAACCCTGCGCCGCAAGCTGAAGGAGGCCGCCCTGTCCTGGGTGATGACCCGCCAGTACTCCAAGGACGACATCCTGGCGCTGTACCTGAACGAGGTCAACTTCGGCAACCTGGCCTACGGCATCGAGGGCGCGGCCAACGTCTACTTCGACAAGCCCGCCACCGAGCTGACCATCGCCGAATCGGCCTTCCTGGCCGGGCTGGTGCAGGCCCCCGGCCTCTACGACCCGTACACCAACTTCGAGGCGGCCAAAATCCGCCAGCGCCAGGTGCTCGACCTGATGGTGCTGCATGGCTACCTGCTGCCCGCCGAGGCCGACGCCGCCTTCCTGGAGCCGCCGCTCGCCCCCGAAGACCTGGCAAGCCCGGCAGTCTCCCTGCTTGCCCCCCACTTCACCGTCGAGGTGCGCCGCCAGCTGGCCGAGCTGCCCGGCCTCGACCCGGCGCTGCTCTCGCGCGGGGGGCTGAAGGTCTACACCACCATCGACTTGCGCTACCAGGATTTGGCCGAGCGCATCGCTGCGCAGCGCGTCGCCGAGCTGGGCGAGGAGTACAACCTGCACAACGCCGCGCTGGTCGCCATCCACCCGGCCACCGGCGAGGTGCTGGCGATGCTGGGCAGCGTCGACTACGAGGACGAGACGATCGACGGCAACGTCAACATCATCCTCTCCCCCCAGCAGCCGGGCAGCGCGATGAAGCCGCTCACCTACGCCGCCGCCTTCGAGCAGGGCTGGACGGCAGCCGACATCATCTGGGACGTGCCGATGGCCTACGACACCGGCATCGGCCAGGGCTACGATTACGAGCCGGTCAACTACGACGGGCGCTTCCACGGGCCGGTCCGCCTGCGTGACGCGCTGGCGAACTCCTACAACATCCCCGCCGTCACCCTGCTGCGCGAGGTGGGCGTGGGCAACCTGCTCGCCTTCAGCAAACGATTGGGGATCGAGAGCCTGGGCGACGACGTCTCCCAGTACGGCCTCTCGCTAACCCTGGGCGGCGGCGAGCTGACCCCGCTGGAGCTGACCTCCGCTTACGCCACCTTCGCCAGCGGTGGGCGGGTGGTGCGCCCCTACCTGATCACCCGCGTGGAGGACAACGACGGCACGGTGTATTATGACGCGGCGGACGACCCGGCGGTGGGGCTGGGCGAGCAGGTGATCGACGGGCGGATCGCCTTCCTGATCAGCAGCATCCTGTCCGACAACGACGCCCGCACGCCCGCCATGGGGCCTGAATCGCCCCTGCTGGTCGATTTCCCCGCCGCCGCCAAGACCGGCACCACCAACGACTTCCGCGACAACTGGACGGTCGGATACACGCCGCACCTAGTCGTCGGAGTCTGGGCGGGCAACACCGACAATTCGGAGATGGCCGAAGGCACCTCCGGCCTGACCGGGGCCGCGCCGATCTGGCACGATTTCATGACGGCGGTCTACAACGACCCCGACCTGGCCGCCCTGCTGGAACGGCCCGGCCTGCCGGAGTTGCGCGCCGATTTCACCCCGCCGTCCGGCCTGGAGGAGCGCCCGGTGTGCGTGCTCTCCACCCTGCACGACCCGCTGCCCGCCGAGCAAGGCTGCTCCCGCACCCGCCTCGAATGGTTCAGGGTCGGCGAATCCGACCTCGGCCCCAAGCCCACCGACGTGCCCACCGCCACCCCGGAGCCGACCCCCACCCCGCCGGAGGCCGCGGAGGGTGAGGAGCCGGTCGCCCTGCCGCCCACCCGCCTCCAGATCGAGCCGGGGCTGTGGGTGCTGAGCGTGCTGCCGCTCGACGAGGAGCTGGGGCAGATGGTCGAGGTGTCGCTGGAGGGGGCCGAGTCGCTGCCGGAGGGCGCACCCCAGCCAAACCCGCCTCACTACTGCGAGCTGTCCGAGGTCACGGCTGAGATGGAGAACATCAGCCTCCAGATTTTCATCGCTGCCCCCACCGACCGGGTCGACGCCATCCGGGCGCGCAACTGGGCTTACGCCAACAACGTCCCGATCGTGCCGGGCGTGATCTGCCCGGTGGAGGTGGTCGAAGAGGCCCTCTCGCCCCAGGCCGAGATCGACCCGGCGCTGGGCGCGACCTTCGAGATCACCTCGCCGGAGATGGAGGCGGAGGTCTACGGCGTGGTTCCCATCGTCGGCACCGCCGCCTGGGACCCGGCCCGCTTCACCTATTACAAGATCGAGCTTGCCCGGCTGGACGGCTCCCCGATCGACTGGCTGACCGTGGGCGACATCCACACTGAGCCAGTCGTTGACGACGTGCTCGAATACCTGAACGCCGGCGCGCTGGAGCCAGGGGCGTACCTGCTGCGGGTGGTGGTCGTCCAGGTGGACGGCAACTTCCCGCCGCCCTTCACCATCCAGATCACCGTCCTGTCCGGCCCGCCGCCGGAGTGATCGAGGATCGGATCAAAATGGGGCAGGGTTTC
>JARRJX010000269.1:0-5925 GCA_037388645.1 Chloroflexota bacterium | reverse complement strand
AGATGGTGGGCGTGTGCTCCGTGCCGCGATCTGGGGCATAACCGGCGATATGAGCCGTTCGACCCGCATCGCGGTCGGCGTGGGGCGGGTCATCGCCATCGTGTTGTTTGGAGCCGGTCTGTTCCAGATACTCATCGGCAGTATTGCCAATGGCCTGTGGACGATGTTCATCGGGTTCTTCCTGCAGCAGGCCGGGACTGCCGAGTGGCGCTCGCAGATGATCCACGACCTGCTGGCTGGCCGGACGGTCGCCCAGGTGATGGAGCCTAACGCGGCCAGCATTCCTGCCGACCTCAGGCTGCACAAAGAACCCGATGAACATCGTCCACAAGCCACTGGCGAAGCTACCAACCAACATCTGGAACACGCCAGCACCTATCATCGCGAAGGCGATGACTCGCCCCACGCCGACCGCGATGCGGGTCGAACGGCTCATATCGCCGGTTATGCCCCAGACCGCGGCTCGGAGCACACGCCCGCCATCGAGCGGGAACGCAGGGACCAGGTTGAAGATCGCCAGGGTCAGGTTAATCAGGGCCAGATAGCCCAGCAAAGCTGTAACGGGCACGAGCGCGCCGGTAACGTTGAGAGCCGCATAAGCCAGGTAAAACAAACCAGCCAGTGCGAAACTCACCAGCGGCCCGGCGATCGCGATCCGGAACTCTGCGGTGGCACTCGTCGGCTCATCCCCGATCTCGGCCACACCTCCGAAAAACATCAGGCGGATGCGCCGCACCGGGATGTGGTAGGCCAGCGCAACCAGCGAGTGCCCAAACTCGTGGAGCAGCACGCTCGCAAAAAGCATCAGGGCGGCCCCCCCGCCCAGCACCCAATACAACGCCGTCGACCATCCAGCAAACTGAGCTGGGAAGTAGTTCAATGCCAGGGAGCTGGTCAGCAGAGCGATGATCAGGAACCAGGAATAGTCCAGCCCAACCTGGATGCCAAACACTTTACCAAGGGGAATCATTCGCTGCCGCATGTTATCCAACCTCTATTTATTATCTGCAATACCACAACTATCTGATTACTTATCCGTACATCCCAATTCTACCTCGCCACCCTACCCAACACTGTAAAAAAGCCAATAGAAACCGGCCCTCAACTGGCTTCATTCGGTGGCTCAGCGATACATGCCCTGCGGGTCAAGCTCCACCCGGACCAGGTTCAGCTCCGCCTCGGAGGGGGGTGCCGTCTCGCGAACCGACTCGCTGATCCTGACCTCCCTGCCGACCTCCTCGCGCACCTGTTCCAGCGTGACACCGACGTGCAGGCTGGTGATCTGCATCTCACGTTCGGGGTTGTCGAAATCGAACAGCGCCTTGTCCGTCACGACCAACTGCGGCCCGCTTCCCGGCACGTTCAGGCTCTCCCGCGAGGTGCCTCCATCCAGGTGGCCGGGGCTGGTGTAAAAATCCAGCTTATCGACGAAAGCCCGCTTCATCAGCCTCATGATGATGAAGATGCGCCGGGCATTGAGCGCGATCTCACACGCACCGCCGCTGCCGGGCAGGCGCACCTTGGGCGCGGCGTAGTCGCCGATAACGGTCGTGTTCAGGTTGCCGAACCGGTCGATCTGCGCGCCGCCCAGCAAGGCAACCTCGACCAGCCCGCCCTGCAAATATAGTCCAAACAAATCCGCCATGGGCATCACCGAGATCGCCCCCGTGACCAGGGTCGGGTCGCCAATCGAGAGCGGCAGCCTGGCCGGGCGTGCGCCATACACGCCCGATTCATAGATCAGCTCCAGGTCGGGAGCAACCGTGCGGCGGGCCAGGTTACACGCGATGTTCGGCAGGCCCACGCCGACAAAAACCGTCCGAATCCCGGCCAGCGCGCGCGCCGCCGAGACGATCATCATTTCGGAAGGGGTGAAATCGCTCATCGATAATCTCCGTAGTTGACTGGGGCGGCGGGGGCCATCCCAGGCTTGATCCGCTCCAGCGTCTCGGTCTCCAGCTTGGCAACGTAATGTGCGCGGTCAGGGACACCCATTACCCACTCTTCCAGCCACGCCTCAACCCCGGCCTGATCCCGCGAGATTTGATCCCAGTCCAGGTAGAACTTGTTGTCCCGGTCGTAATAGCCCTGCACGTAGGAGGGGTGCGCCCCGTACGGCTCGTGCACGACCGCGTCGACGATCAGGCCGGGGATCAGGGTGCGGTTCGGATCGGCCTGGATGACCGACTCATCGACGATCTGCTCAGCGACGACGATCACCCGCTTCGCGGCAAAGGCGGCCTCTTTCTGGATGCCGAGCAGGCCCCACAACTGGGTGTTGCCCAGCATGTCGGCCCGCTGGGCGTGGATGATCGCCACGTCCGGGTTGATCGGCGGGACAACGGCGATCGTCTCGCCGTCCTCATAAGGGCTTTGCACGGTCTTGATCCGGCTGTTCGCGCCGGGCAGGTCCGATCCGGAATAGCTGCGCAGGGGAAAGAAGGGCAGCTTCATCGCCCCCGCCGAATAACGCGCGACCATGCCGTAGTGCGAGTATTCCTCGATCTCCAGGGGAGCCGGAATCCCCTTTTCGACCGCGCGCCGCACGCAGTGGAGCGACCCCACCCCAGGGTTCCCCAGGTAGCTGAACACCAGCTTGTGCGCCACCCCGGCGGCGATCATCTGGTCGTACACCAGGTCTGGCGTCATGCGGATCAGGGTCAGGTTGCACCGCCCCTGCCGGATGATCTCGTGCCCGGCGGCGAAACAAATAAAGGCCGTAAAGCCTTCAATCGCGACGGAGAGGCCGTCAGTTATATACTCGGCAATCGCTTCCCGCATTGACAAACGTTTATCGGTCACTGAGGTTTTCCCGTTATGGTGAAAAAGACAAAGCGAGGTGTAGCGGGGGCTGGTTGCGCCCCCACTACACAGGTGATCGCAGGTCGTGAGGCTAGTGGATGACCGTCTGGCTTTGCTCGCGAAGGTAGTTGAGCAGCGACCAGTGGCCGCCGATGTTGCGCCCGGAAGACCCGCTGCTCTTCCACCCACCGAACGGCTGGAAGCCCGGCCAGGCCCCGGTCGTCGACCCGGCTGCCCGGTTGACATACACGACCCCGGCCTGGATGTTGTCCAGGAAGAACTGGATTTCCGCCTCGTCCTTGCTGAAGAACCCCGCTGTCAGGCCATACACCGTGTCGTTCGCCTTGACCATCCCCTCTTCCAGCGAGTCGACCGGCGCGACGTACAGGATCGGGACGAACAGCTCGGTCTGCACCAGCTCGTGATCCTGGGGCAGGTCGCCGATGATGGTCGCCTCGGCGTAGTAACCGTGCGCCATCTCCCCATTTGTCAGCACGTTCCCGCCGAGGATCACCTTCCCCTCAGCCTTGGCCTTGGCCGCAAACCGTTTGAAGTCCTCAAAGGCGTTCTTGTTGACGAGCGGGCCGAGGAAGACCTCGCGATCCAGCGGGTCGCCGACCTTGAGCGCCTTCGTCTTGTCAACCAGCGCCGCCACGAACTCGTCGTACACCTCGCGCTCGACGTAAACGCGCGAGCAGGCCGAGCACTTCTGCCCGCCCATCCCGAATGCGGAGCGCATCACACCCTGCGCCGCGGCGTCGATGTCTGCCTTGCGTGAGACAATTGTGGGGTTTTTCCCGCCCATCTCGACCACGACCGGCTTGGGGAAAGACGTCGCGAAATTACGATAAACCTGGTGGAAGCCCACATCGTAGGAGCCGGTAAAGGTGATGCCGTCCACGGCAGGGTTTTCCACCAGCTCCATGCCTGCCGAGCTACCCGGCCCGCTCACGAAGTTGGCTACCCCCGCCGGGATACCGGCGTCCAGGAAATACTTGATCAGCAAATATCCCGACCAGGGGGCGTCGGAAGAGGGCTTCAGCACGACGGTATTTCCCGTCACCAGCGCCGCAGCCACCGGCCCGGCGGCCAACGCCAGGGGGAAGTTGAAGGGCGAGATCACCGCCCAGACGCCATACGGCTTCAACACGCTGGTGTTGGTATCGTTGTCGCCGAAGGCTCCCATCTTCCGGACGAAACCCTCGTTCTGCCGCATCTGGTAGCAGTAATAACGCAGCAGATCAGCCGATTCCTCCACGTCGCCCAGCGCCTCGGTGCGGTTCTTGCCCATCTCCATGACCATCACCGCCGACATGGGGGTCGCCTTCCAGCCAGGAGTAGCGGCCTAGGCCGCCGCGATGGCGTCCTTCGAAGCAGCCCGGTCGCCCTTCTGGAAAAAGGCCAGCGGCTCACGCGTATCAGCGGGGTTGTAGACCGGAAACACGGCATCGCCGGTGCGCTCCACACCGTTGATCAACATCGGGAAGGTCTGGCCCACCTGCTGCTTAACCCGTTCAATCGCAGCGTCGAAGTCAGCGTGCAGCTGGTCGTTGTCCGCGCTCATCGTCGCGTAGGTAATTTTGAATTCCTCGGCCATTTAGCTCTCCTATATGTGAGGTAACCATGAGAACCCAGAACAGGGGTGTTTCATCATGTGCGGCGGACGGCAGCGATCTGGGTTATTGCCCGCCTCCTGTCCTGATTATAGACTATGTGGGCGTCAGCGTGAAACAGGAATCGCGGAAGATCAGGGGAAAGTTGTTGACCTTGAACGTCACCTGACGCAGTTCATCGGGCTATCCTATTATCCGGCGCTCATTCGTACCCAACACCACCCAGAAAACAGCCAGGAGATCGATCCATGAACTCACAGCCCGGCCAAACCCCAGGCCGCCGTAGTTTCCTGAAGTATGCGGCGCTGACCGGGGTCGCCATCGCGGGTGGGCACGTTTTGTATACGTATACTCCGTGGCTGAATTATGGCCGACAGTCGAGCCGAATCTGGATGCCAATAGAGGAAGATATGAACGCACCAGCTATGCAGGAGCTTGTCCGTTATGCCACGCTCGCCGCGAACGGGCACAACACCCAGCCGTGGCAGTTTGCCATCAGGGACGAGGCCATCGACATCCACCCTGACTATACGCGCCGACTGCCAGTCGTCGACCCCGACGACCGCGAGATGTGGATCAGCCTGGGCTGCGCCCTGGAAAACCTGCTCGTCGCCGCCCGCGCCGCCGGATACCATCCTGAAGTGGCCTACCCCGATGAAGCGGATTACCTCCACGTCCACCTGACAGCGGACACGCCGCAGGCCGGGGCGCTGTTCGACGCCATCCCACTGCGACAGAACACCCGCTCCGAATACGACGGCCAGCCCATCAAAACCGCCGACCTTGACCGGATGCAGGCTGTGCCGTTAGAGCCGGGCGTGGCGCTGAGCTTTGTCACCGGTCCCGGCGACTTAGAGACGGTGCTGGAATATGTCAACCAGGGCAACCTGAGCCAGTATGCGGACGACGCTTTTGTCGGAGAGCTGATCGACTGGCTGCGCTTCAACAAGCGTGAAGCCCTGGCCTCGCTCGACGGCTTGTTCATCCGCTGTACGGGGAACCCGGAGGTGCCAGGCTGGCTGGGGCGGATGTTCGTGGCGGGCATGAAGCCACAAAGTCAGGCCGATTCCGACGCCCGGAAACTGCGCACCTCACCCGGCGCGGTCGTGGTCACCTCCGAGTTGGACGACAAGGCAGCCTGGGTGCGCACCGGCCAGGTCTACGAGCGCCTGGCGCTCACGATGACCTCGCTGAACGTCAAATCAGCCTTCCTGAACCAGCCGATTGAAGTAGCGGCGCTCCGCTCGCAGTTTCAGGCTGCGCTGGGGCTGGGCGCAGCGTTGCCACAATTATTGCTGCGCTTTGGGTACGCCGACCCTATGCCGCGCTCGCTGCGCCGTCCGGTCGAACAGGTGTTAATGCCCGCTTAATGATCAACCTATGGGATATGTTGAGCCATGAGAAAATCGATGGTGCTGCTCGCTGCTGTGATTGGCATGACCCCGATCGGATGCCAGGCCAGCGAGGTGCTCCTGCCTGAGGAAGCGAACGCCTTTGCCGCCGAGATCGA
>JARRJX010000268.1:0-4208 GCA_037388645.1 Chloroflexota bacterium | reverse complement strand
CAGGTATGGGCGCAGCCATAAGTTCGTCAGCAGCCAGACCATCCACAGACCACCGGCGATTGCGGTCCGGCGCTTCCCGTTGCGCCAGGCTCCGTCGGGGATGTGCGCCTGCCCGTATGAGACGATTGCGCCCAGGACGATGATCGCCCCGCCCATCTCAAGGAACTCCTCGACAAGCACGAACCTGTCCGCAACCGGTTTCAGAAGGGGACTCCAGCGGAAATAGTCCCAGGTGAGGGTGTCGATCAGCAGGCCGCCTGAGGCCAGGAGCGCGATGCCCACCAGCAGCGTCAGGAGGAATCTCGTTTCTCTGCTGGCCCCAAAATAGTAGATCGATACGCTGGCTGATACGACCACCAGGCCGATGGTGACGTACAGCGTTCGCCACGCCGAGCCAAGCAGCAGCAGGAACGCGTTGAGCCACACAGCATGTTGCAGAGCCGGGAGAGAGAAATCCTGTACGCTGCCTATTGTCTCATGGATGTGGTAGTACTCGTCGAGACTCATGCCGATAAACACAATAGCGAGCAGCAGCCAGTAGGCTCGCTGCCTGGCGTGGAGCGTCGGCGCGCGGACTCCGGTGATGAGGGCCGACAGGCCCACAACCAGGAGCAGCGTGGACGAGAACATCGTGCCAAGCGCCAGCTCTGCGTTTAAATCCAGGAACCAGCGCCAGAAAGGGGGGATAGCCGACCAGGTCAGCGCGTGGAGCGCGGCCAGTGCTGCCGCCACGATAATAAGTCCGACGACGAGCTTGCGGACAAACGGCGACGCGGTTTTGAGAATCAGGAAATAGGCAAGTGTCAGGTACCCCAGCAGAATCGACGCCGAGAGTACCCAGATCAAAGCACCCATGGTTGCACCAGCATTGGATAGAGTTTTTCGGGTGAATCTTACGATTCAAGGTTGGAAAAAGCTAATAATCACCAGGCGTTACGAAAATCGAGAAAAAAGGTGGCCGACGGGAGAAAGTGACTAGCGGAAGTAGACATGCAGCACCATCTTGCCCAGGTAGATCTCATCGCCATCGTGTAAGTCGTAAGGCTGGTGGGCGATCAGCCGCTGCCCGTTAAGATACGTGCCGTTCGAGCTTCCCAGGTCGGTGAGGGCGAATTTGGTGGTGCCGTTCGCGCGGCAGCTCACCGCCGCGTGCATGCGCGAAACGCCTTTTTGGGAGGCGTCAAACGGGCCGAGGTCAAAATCGGGCAGCAGGCCGCTGCCCCCTTCGGCCCGCCCCAACCAGATTTCCCGGCCAGGGCTGAGCGTCAGCGGCTCCAGGACATTGCGAATGCGGAGCACCAGCGATTTTCCGGGGAGATCGGTCGTTCCCCAGTTTCCTTTGAGGCTGTAAGTCCCGCCATTCTCACCCAACCCATCGGTGAGATCGCCAGGCGGGCCAGGCTCTAAGACGCAAAAACACTTGGCGCAAAAGAGCGAGCCTTGCAGGTTTTTGTGGTTACATTTAGGGCACTGGAGCATATACGCAGTTCTCCTTGTCCCTTTAGTACATTGATCACCCGCGGCCACCACGATAGCCAATAAAGCGTCAGCGTGCAAGATTTCCTTCTGGTTTGATGGCCCAAACACCCCACGTCGACCGTGGGGTGTTGTATTTACGATTTGTCAAGCCAATCGTAAGGTGATACAAACGGGGAATATCCACGTATGCAGTACACCCACCGGTTGCGTAAAGGAGGCAGCAGTGTCAGCACGGGGTCCTAAGTTCGCATATTTTCAGGGTGAGATCGTGCCCTTTGAGCAGGCCACCGTCAGCGTGATGAACCACACCTTTAACTACGGCACCGGGGCGTTTGGCGGGCTGCGCGGGTATTGGAACGAAGACGAAGAGCAGTTGTTTGTCTTCCGCCCGGTCGATCACTTCACCCGGTTCCTCGGCTCGGCGCGTATGCTGTCCTTCGAGCTGGATTACACGCCGGAGGGGTTGACGGCCATCCTGCTCGACCTGCTGCGCGCCGAGGGATGGCGCACGAACGTCTACATCCGCCCGATCACCTACGTGACGAGCAACTACGTCGGAGTCAAGCTGCACGACCTGGACTATGGAGTCACCATGTACTCGCTGCCGTTTGGAAGCTACGTCGCCGACGAGGAGGGCACGCACGTCACCTTCTCCTCCTGGCGGCGGGTGGACGACAACAGCATCCCGGCGCGGGGTAAGATCATCGGGGCGTACGTCAACTCGGCCTTCATCAAGACCGACGCCGTGCGGGCGGGCTTCGACGAGGCGCTGGTGCTCAACCAGGACGGCCACATCTCGGAGGGCAGCGCCGAGAACTTCTTCCTGATCCGCAACGGGGTGGTCTATACCCCGACGATCTCGGCCAACATCCTGGAGGGGATCACGCGGCGCACGGTGATGCACCTGCTGCGCGAAGACCTGGGGCTGGAAGTCGTTGAGAGGGACATCGACCGCACCGAGGTCTATCTGGCGGATGAGGCATTCTTCTGTGGGACGGGCGTTCAGATCGCGGCGATCACCAAAGTCGACCACCGCGCCATCGGCAGCGGGGCGATCGGGCCGGTGGTCAGCCAACTGCGCGACCTGTATTTCGGCATCGTGCAGGGGCGGGTCGAGAAATACCGCGCCTGGAACACGCCGGTGTACGAGACGGTGCCGACGACCTCACATCCGCCGACGGCATGACCACCGACACCCTGCCGGGGCAGACCGGGCAGCCCGGCTGCCTGGCAAATACCCAGTCTCCGTCTAATCGAACCAGCAGCTAACTTGTGCTGATTTCATGTTAGAGTACAATACGCATAGACGTGTACTGACACCCGGCTTGCGGGTGATTTGATTGATCATCGCCAAGAAGGAAGGTCACTCCATATGACCGATAACCTCGATATGGGAAAAATAGGCCCGGTGTTGGCCGCCTTTGTCGTGCTGGTTCTCAGCGCCATACTGGGATACGCCTGGGGAGCCTCGTCGGTTGAGATCGTCGATACAGGCATCTGGCAGCTGGAGATCAGCTACCAGAGCATCTATCTCCAGGCAGTAGCCGATGCTTACGCTGCCGACCAGAACGATGCGCAGGCGCTGGAACGACTGTCGTTCATCTGCCAGGAAAACGACGGCATGAACGCCGTTTTTGACCAGGCGGCGCAGCGCTATGGCGTGCAGGACCCGGCCAAGCAGGCCAACCTGGATCAACTGCGCACCCTCGTTAACAGCGGAGCGGTCCAGCAGAACCCGGACGTAGGCGTGTGTAACTTCAAGTCGATCACACGCTGGGCGGGAATTTTCCGTGTCCTGGCCCCGATCTTGCTGGTCTTGCTGGCCGCCGGGATTGTCGGTTATGGGGTGCTGGGGGTGATCCGGGAAAGTGAGGAGGAGGTTCCGGCACCAAAGGCCGCGCCTAAGCCTGCCGTCGCGGCGGCACCGGCCCCCGCCCCTGCCGGAGGGCCACCGCCATCGGCAGCGGCGACCACACCCGCGCCTGCGCCCGCCCCTTCCAAGCCACGGGCCGTGCTGCCCGGCCTTGGGCGGCGCAAGCCAGAGAGCGAAGAGACGGTGGTCAGCGCCGCGTCACGCGGCGCGCAGATATCGGCTGCTGCTGAAAAGACCGACTTCAGCGAGCCACCGCTCGTCCAGTTTATGACGACCTACCTGCATGGCGACGACCTCTACGACGACTCGTTCAGCATCGAGACGCCAACCGGCGAGTTCCTGGGCGAGACCGGGGTAGGCGTCTCCGAGGCCACTGGCAGCGGGGAGAACAAGAGTGTTACCGCCTTCGAAGTGTGGCTGTTCGACAAGAACGACATCCGCACCGTCACCAAGGTGCTGATGAGCGACCACGCGTTCAACGACGACGCGATCCGGGCCAAGCTGGCTCCCAAGGGGGAGGCGGTCCAGGCCAAAAAGGGCGACCGGATCATGCTGGATACGGCCACACTGCGCGTGCAGGCGCGGATCGTCGATCTCTCCTACGGCCTGGGGGCGATGCCTCCTAATAGCCAGTTCGAGCGGATCACGATCGAGCTGGCCGCCTGGAGACGGGAGAGTCAGCCAGCAGGAGGCGGCCTGCCGCCTTCCGCCATCCCACCACGCGGCACGCCGCCCAGCGGCCTGCCCCAGCCACCGCGCGGCGGCGGCAGTTAATTACCCCATATAGAACAAAGCAGCGGCCCCTCTCCGCTCGAAGAGGGGCCGCTTTTGCTGTCCAGGTTATGGGCCGGGATCA
>JARRJX010000267.1:0-4218 GCA_037388645.1 Chloroflexota bacterium | reverse complement strand
TGCGTTGGAGTGCTAAAACGTGCGTTCTACGAATCTAACATGCGCCCTGGTGCTTGTCAAGCCTGCACCATAACAATGACACAACAAATCGGCGTGAAGCTAACCCGTATCCAACACCCCCATGGCGTGTGAATCTGACGCATGGTAGAATGACTCATCTGTCCGGGTATGGGAGAGCCAAGTCCGGTCGGCGCGTGATGGATGCGTCCAGACCCAGAACGACGACCAGGCTCCCACGACGCACCGGTTAACCATCGTATTCTAAAGGATAGTGGGTGTCTGCTGACCGGCTAGAGGGAATGAGTATGGATGCCCTGCCTGCATCCTCACGATCACAAAAGCTCATGAAGCGCCAGCTTCGCGAGCGGGGCTGGATCGACCGGGTCGACCGGGTCGTCCTGCCTTTCTTTCTGGCCGCGGTCGTCCTCATCTTTGTGATGCTGCCCGTCCAGACTTACCTCTGGATTCGACAGACGCCCACCATCGGCGCGCTGGTTCAGTATCCGCTGACCCTCGACCTCTCGCTTGACCCCGCCGCGTCGGCAGAATTCGGCGCGGGCGGGGCAATTCAGGCGGTCGATGGGCAGCCCGTCTCAAACGCGCGTGCGCTCTACGCGCTGCTTCGCTCCTACCCGATCGGCGAGTCGGTGGTGCTGACCATCGCAGGTGAGGGCGGCCAGACTCGTGACGTGCCGGTCACCCTGCGCCAGATGTCGCCGGACTCGGTGCTTCCCCTGTTTCTCGTGCCGTACCTGGCCGGGCTGGTCTACCTCGCGATCGGCCTGTGGGTGTACATCCGACGGCGGGGACGGGCTGACGCGCGCGTGTTCGTAGCGGCCTGCCTGCTGGCCGGGCTGGCGCTTGCCACCAGCTTCGACCTGAAATCCGCCCAGCTCTTCGTCCGGGTGTGGACAGCCGCGATACCGCTCGCGGGCGGCTACCTGCTGATTCTGTCGCTGATCTACCCCTCCGAAACGCGGTCGGCGGCGCAAAGCCCCTGGCTGAGGTGGCTGCCGCTGCTGGCCGCCCTGGCGCTGGTGGTCTGGGGCCAGCTTCGGCTGGGGATGGGCCGCGCGGTGGCCGCCGAGGTGTGGCTGTGGAGCGGCATTTTCGCGGTGACGGCGATCGTTCTTTTTGTCCTATCGCTGCTGGGGCGGGCCTTCTTCTCCGGCGTGCCCACCGTGCGCGAGCAGAGCCAGGCCACCCTGGTGGGGGCGTTCGTCGCCTTCACGCCGATCGGCCTGGCCGCCCTGGGCTGGGTCGACGTGCCGTTGGGCTGGCTGGTGCTGGCTTCGATCCTGTTCCCGCTGGTGATCGCGTACAACGTCACCCAGTACAGCGTGCTGGGATCGGAGCGCATGGCGAGCCTGGCCGCGACCTACGCCGTGATGGCGGCGGTGGTGGTGGTGGGCTACAGCCTGTTCGTGGTTGGGGTGAGCGAGCTTGCCGCCGCCTTTCTGCTGGGCGCGCGGGTGGACGCGGCCAACCCCCTGCTGATCGGGCTGCTGGCCTTTGCCCTGGTGCTGGGCTTCCAGCCTTTACGCGAAACGATCCGGAAGGCAATCGACCGGCTATTTTTCCGCTCGCAGGAGGAATCCGCCGAGCGGCTGGCCGCCTTCCGCCAGAACCTGACCCTCGCCAGCGACCTGAGCGAGGTAGTGGGGCTGATCAAGGTGCAGATCGCCCGCTCGATCGTTCCCACCCATACCTACGTGTTTTTGCGCAGCGCCCAGACCGGGGACTTCGTGGCGCTGAGCGACCCCCATCGACCGGATACCGACATTCGCTTCGAGGAGCACAGCGCACTCGTCCACACCCTCGCCGGGCGGCGGGAGGTGATCTTCCTTGAGCCGAACAAGCCCCTACCGCCCGACCTGCTCGAAGAGCAGGCCAGGCTGGGCGTGCTGCGCACTCCGGTGATCGCCCCGCTCCAGGGGCAGGAGCGCCTGATCGGCTGGATCGCCGTCGGCAACAAGCGGTCGGGCGAAGCGTTCACCCTGGGCGAGGTGCGCTACGTCCAGGCCATCGCCGAGCAGGCGTCGCTGGCCGTCGAGCGCGCCCAGGTGGTGAGCGACCTTGAGCGGCGGGTGGACGAGCTGGACATCCTGCGCCAGGTGGCCCAGGCGGCCAATTTCACCGTCGAGCCTGACGTGTTGATGGACCTGGTGTACGCGCAGTGCAGCCGCATGATCGACACCACCAATTTTTACGTCGTCCAGCACAACCCCGAAACGGGGACGCTGTCTTACGCCTTCTTCCTGGAAAACGACGAGCGAGACCCGCAGCGCGAGGCAGAAAGCTGGCCTGACACGGTCGGGATGGAGTCGGAAGTGGTCAGGGCGGGGCGTCCGATCCTGGCAAACGACTTCCTGGAGGAATGCGCCCGGCGCAACGTCAAGACCCGCGAGGGGCGGCAGCCCAGGGCGTGGATGGGCGCACCGCTCAACGTCGGCACTCAAACCCTGGGCGCGCTGGTAGTCTCTACCTACCAGCGCGACGTCCAGTTCACCGAGGAGCAGCTACGCATCTTCTGGTCAATCGCCGACCAGGCCGCCACCGCGCTCGACAAGGCGCGCCTGTTTGAGGAGACCGAGACGCGCGCTCGCCAGCTTGCCACCCTGAACGCGATCAGCACCGAGCTTTCCACCACGCTCGACCTGGAAAACCTGTTGAAGCGGATCGTGCACAGCGCGGTTCAACTGATCGGCAGCGAGGCCGGGACGCTGTTCTTGATCGACGAGGAGTCAGGGAACCTGGTCTTCCGCGTGGTCGAGGGCGGGGCGCAAGACCTGGTCGGCAGGAAGATCCCGGTCGGCAAGGGGATCGTCGGGCAGACCGTGCAGTCCGGGGAGCCGGTGATCAGCAACGACGTGCTGAACGACGTGCGCTGGTTCAGCCAGGTCGATCACGAGACCGAGTTTCAGACCCGCTCGCTGCTCGCCGCCCCCTTGATGGAGCAGGATCGGGCCATCGGGGCGGTCGAGGTGATCAACAAAGCCGACGGCACGCACTTCGGCGAGGAGGACGCGGCGCTGCTGGCAGCCTTCGCCAGCCAGGCGGCGATCGCGGTCGCCAACGCCCGCCTTTATCAAGCGACCGACGAGGCGCTGGCCGCCCGCGTAGAGGAATTGCAGGACTTGCAGCGCATCGACCGCGAGCTGAACCAACTGCTGAATTTTGACCGGGTCGCCGCGCTCACCCTGGACTGGGCGCTGCGCAGCTCAGGCTTCTCGGCGGGCATGGTGGTGATGAAAACCGACGGCGAGGCGGGCCTCCAGGTCGTCGCCCACAGCGGTTATACGGACGAGTTCGTCGAGGAACTGCGAGACGGCACGCTCTCGCCGGAGTCAGGGATCGCCGGTCGCGCCCTGCGGGTGGGCCAGCCGGAGTACGTCCAGGACGTGACGGCTGACCCCGATTACGTGCTCGCCACCGAGACGCCCTCCGCCCAGGAGATCGTCGTCCCGATCCGCCAGGCCGGAAGCCCGGTTGGCGTGCTGGTTCTTGAGCACAAACAACCCGATCCGCTGGCCGAGCACGGGTTCGAGTTCATCCAGCGGATCGTCGAGCACGCCTCAGTCGCCATCGAGAACGCCCGGCTGCTGGGCGAGGTGGAGGCGGCCAACCGCTCCAAGACCGAATTCGTCACCTTCGTGGCCCACGAGCTGAAGAACCCGATGACCTCGATCCGCGGCTACACCGACCTGCTGAAGGCCGGGCACGTCGGGGAGATTACCGAACAGCAAGAGCAGTTCCTGGGCACGATCCGGTCGAACGTGGATCGGATGACCCGGCTGGTGTCCGACCTGGCGGACGTGATGCGCATGGAGACCGGCCACCTGCGCGTCGAGATGTCGCCAGTCGAGGTGTACGACGTGGTCGAGGAGACGGTCAAGGCGCTGAGCGGCCAGATCGAGGAGAAGCACCAGGAGATCGTCGTCGACGTGGGCGACGACCTGCCCCAGATTTTCGCCGACCACACCCGGATGGTGCAGGTGTTGACGAACCTGGTCAGCAACGCCCACAAGTACACGCCCGACGGCGGTGAGATTTGGGTGGGGGTCAAGCTCGAAGACGCGCCCGACCGGGAGCAGCCCGTTCTTCACCACTGGGTGCGCGACACCGGCATCGGGATGTCCGAAGAGGAGCTAGCCCAGATTTTCCGCAAGTTCTACCGCTCGGACCGCGCCAAAGAGATGGCCCAGGGAACCGGGTTAG
>JARRJX010000266.1:0-5300 GCA_037388645.1 Chloroflexota bacterium | reverse complement strand
CCAGCCGGCCAGCCCGCCCAATGCCCGCCGCCAGACCCCGGTCAGGCTGTGCCGGGAGGCCGTCCCCGCCGCCCGTTGATAGGCCGCGTAGGCCGGGCCGCTCTCGCCCAGCGTCTCGTAGGTCTGCCCGATCTCGAACAGCGCCCGCGCCTGCGTCTCGATATCCCCCGCCTCCCCAAATCGCTCGATTGCTTCATCCAATGCGCTGATCGCCTCGTCCAGGTCGCCCAGCCAGCGCTGCGCGATCCCTAATTCGAACAGCACGCGGGCCAGTTCCGGGGAGTCCGGGTCATCCTCCCGCAGCGCCGCCGCCGCGCTCCGTAACAGCTCGCGCCAGGAGAGCCACTGCCCGGCCCGCCGCGCCAGCGGCGCGATCTGCCCCACCAGCGTCCCCAGCGTCCGCGGCGCTTCGCCCACCTCGACCTGCCGCCGCAGCAGCCCCAGCGCATACGACGCCTCGCCCGGCTCGCCACCGCCCCGTGCCTGCTCGCCCGCCCGGCGCAGCAGGCGGCGGTAAGTCTCGGCATAAGGCGGCTTCTCCGCCTGCTCCTCGACGAAGTGCCGCGTCAGCCCGTGCATCCGGTAAGTGCCCGCTTCGTCGATTGGGTCGACCAGCGAGGCGGTGATCAAGTGTTCGAGCGCCCCGTCGAGTTCAGTCCCCCTCAGCCCGCTGATCGCCTCCAGGTCGTCCCAGGTGGCTCCCTCCGCGGGCAGGATCGCCAGCGCCAGCGCGGCCAGCCGCGCCGCCTCGTCCAGCGCCTCCGCCCAGGTCGGCTCGAACAGCCACTCGTATAACCCCACCCCCTCCCGCGTCTCGACCGTCGCCAGGTTGTCCAGCGCCCGCTCCAACGGCAGGAACGCCAACCGGCTCACCAGCAGCCGACCGGCCAGCGGGTTCCCGCCGGTCAGCCGGTAGATCGCCTCGACCGTCTCCGGCTCGATCCGCCCGATCCGCCTGCGACGTGCTTGCTCGTTAAGCAGCGCCCCGAACCCCTCTCGTGAGAGCGGCTGCACGGCCAGCGCCTGCCCGGTCGAGTCCGGGCCGGGCAGTTGGCGGGCGGTCAGGGCCAGCTCGGCGCTCGCCAGGTGCAGGTAGCCCAGGTTCTCCGCCAGCCCGGCCAGCAGCGAGCGGTAGTCGACCGGCCCGTCGAGTGTGATCCAGGCGAAGTCGTCGACCAGCCCGCCCTCGATCAGCCGCTTCGCCGCCGCGTGGGTCAGCGCCGTCTTCCCGATCCCGCCGGGGCCGGTCACCACGATTGTGTTTGGGGGTAGGGGGCTGAGGGCCAGCTCGCACAGTCGCTCGATCAGTGGCTCTGCTTCGTACAACACACTGTAGGAAGGCGGCGGCAGCTTGTAGCGCAGCCAGCCCCGCCAGTCCGCCAGGCGGGCGGCGTGCTCGCGCTCGCTGATCCGCTCGGTCAGCCGCCGGGTGCCGCGCCGCAGGCGGCGGCGCAGGTTGCGCGCGTCCATCCCGGCCTGCTCGGCGATCTCCCCCACCGAGAGCTGCACGATCTCCAGCGCGTAGCGGTGGTAGATCGCGCTCCACGCCTCAAGCTCGGCGTTCCCCCGGCTGAAGTCCGCCCGGATCGCCTCGACCGCTTCCTCGCGCGTGGCGGGCCTCTGGTGCGCCAGGCTCTCCGCCGTCCGTAGGCGGGCCAGTTGTTCGTCGATCAGCCCCTCCAGCGCCTCCATGATCGCCAGCTCGACCGCCTCCCGCGAGGCCGCCGGGGCCTGCCTCGCCAGCCGCTCCCTGATCCAGGCCAGGTTTGCCAGCGGGCTTCTGCCCAGCGGCTCCGCCTGGCGCATCTTCTCCAGCGCCCGCCGCACGGTCTCGACGTTGACCAGCGGGGAGACGTGCGTATCGTCACTCATGCGCTTCCGGTGTGCCCGGCTCGCCCGCCGGGGCGCGCTTGGTCCGGGCTTGCAGCGCCGCCCACCCCTCGGCGAACGACGGCCACAGCAGGGCGATCAGCAGCCCCAGCGGCAGGATCCAGGCGAAGCGCAGGGCGGTGTTCCCATACCACGGATAGCCCACCGCCCACAGGTAGGAGAGCGGGATCGCCCACCACGGGGCGAAGAAGACCAGGAACACGGCGTAAGAGTAGATGCCGAACCAGGGCACCGCCAGCGCCGAGGCGAGCAGCGCGGCGGCCACCTGCTTCTGTTTACCTTTCACGAGGAAAATCCCGCCGAACGCGATCAGCCCGTAGGGGAACAGCGTGGCAAGCCCCCAGACCGGCATCTCAATCGCCCGCCTGGACGCGATCCAGCGCAGCGGCCAATCGACCCCCCACACGGCTACACTGGCGATCAACACCAGCGCCGGGATGATCAGCGTCTTGAGCCGCTCCTTGTCGTGCCACAGCAAGACCAGGATCGCGATCCCCGTCACCTGCGGCTTGACCGAGGCCAGCAGCAGCCCCACGCCCCGCCAGTACGGGCTTTTTGCCGTCAGTGCCAGCGCCAGCCCCACGATCAGCAGCCCGTCCACCTGCCCCAGCCAGATCAGCCCGATCGTCGGGAAGGCCAGCAGCACGAACGCGATGTTCGTCTCCAGCCGCCGGGTCGCCCAGATGATCCCCAGCAGCGTGAGCAGCGTCCACACCGGCCACAGCACCAGCTCCGGGATCAGGCGCAGCGGGAACAGAATCCAGCTCGCGTGCCAGGGGTTGAACGCGCAGGTCAGGCAGCCGTTGGCGAACGGGCGGTAGAACACGTGCAGGTCTTCCCCGCCGGGCAAAAACAGGGTCGCGGCGGTGATCACGATCGTCAGCTCGATCGCGATTGCAGTCTCGATTTTTGGCAAATTTTTAAGGTTGGGTCTTTTGCTACTGAGCATCCGGGATTTTCTCCCTTTTTCCCATTTTTTACCCCCCGTTTCTGCCCTGTTTGTTTGTGACTTCTAACGGATTTCCTTGCACTTCTCGCCTGGGTTGTGTATCCTGCAATTGTATCCTGAATCTCAGGAATCGGACGTCCCCGGGCAGCCAGTTGCCCACTCTATGCTGGTGCGTTGAAGACCGCTCTACGGGAGCATGCACGCGAGGCGGCCTTCGTCAAACATAAGGGCTTTCAACAGGCCCAGGGTGTTTAATAGAGAAGCTGTGCGCACAGCTTTTTCTGTTAAACCTCGACAGTGCGCGGAGCGTTGTGAAGTAATTCGTTCAAAATATCCTTGAAAACGGATTGCTTCCACAGGTTCACGATAAGTTTCTGAGAAAGCCAGAAACTTTTGTGAGCCACATGGAGGGCGCTTCGCGCAAACACAAGTGTGTGTCATTAATACAATGGATAGTGTCATGGCCCGTCACCCCTATGTCGCCATCGAGGGGGTAATTGGGGTGGGCAAGACGTCGCTTGCCCGCTTGATGCAGCCTGAAATTGGCGGTCAGGTTTTGCTGGAGGAGTTTGAGGAGAATCCCTTCCTCTCCAATTTTTATGATGACCGCGAGCGGCATGCATTCCAAACCCAGATTTTCTTTCTGCTGAGCCGCTATCGCCAGCAGACTTCTTTTGTACCCAAGGCGCTGCTGACCGGCCCAGTCGTTGCCGATTACGTCTTTGACAAAGACCGGCTCTTCGCCCAGCTTAACCTGTCCGGCGACGAGTTGGCGATGTACGAACGAGTATACACCGCTCTTGGGGAAAAGATGCGCCAGCCCGATCTCGTGATCTATCTGCGGGCTGATCTCGACGTGTTGATGCGCCGCATCCAGGCGCGCGACCGCCCCTACGAGCGCAACATGGACCCGGCCTACATCGAGGAGCTGCGCCTCGCCTACGAGGAGTTCGTCGCCTCCTACCAGGACGCGCCCGTGCTCGTCATCGACACCAACAACCTGGACTTCGTCCTGAACGAGGACGACCGGGGCCGCGTGATCGAGCGCATCAAGAGCAGCTTGCAGTTTGGCGTCTACCAGACGCAGCTTCCCGGCGTGGAGGCCGCCTCGCTCCTTGAGCCGGGCGAGATGCTGCACGACCTGGAAGCCCGGCCCCACGGCCTGACGGAGTTCCAGCAGTTCCACCTCTCGCTTGACGCGGAGAAGGGCTTTGACTCAGACCTGTATTTCAATTTCATCGGTTTGAACGAGGAGATCGGCGAGTTGGCGCGCGTGCTGAAGCTGATGTGGAGCAGGCAGAGCCGCTACGGCATGAACGGCCTCTCCGCCCGCGAGGCATTTGAAAAAGTGCTGGTGCAGAATCGCGAGCGGATTCAGGACGAGCTGGCGGACTGCCTCGCCTACCTGCTCAAGCTCAGCAACTACGCCGGGATCGACCTTGAGCAGGCGTATCTTCATAAAATGACCATCAACGCCAACCGCAGTTGGAAAGATGGTCAGGTAGTCCCGGAGGAGGGGTAGCCATTGGAGGGCAAGAAACGGTTCGTCGCGGTCGCGGGGAACGTCGGGGTCGGCAAGAGCACGCTCACTCGTCTGCTGGCTCAAAAAATGGGCTGGGAACCATTTTTTGAGGCGGTAGATGAGAACCCGTATCTGGCCGACTTTTACCGGGATATGCGTACCTGGAGCTTCCATTCCCAGATATTCTTCCTCACCAGGCGGCTGCGCCACCACCGCCAGTTGATGGACTATCCCAATTCGGTGGTGCAGGATCGCAGCGTCTACGAGGACGCCGAGATATTCGCCCGCAATCTCTTTGACCAGGGCAACATGGACCCGCGCGACTACGCCAGCTACCGCGAGCTGTACGAAGTGCTGACCGAGTTCTTGCAGCCGCCCGATGTCGTGGTGTATCTGCGCGCTTCGGTCAATACGCTGCTGAATCGGATTCACCAGCGCGGGCGCGACTACGAGCGGAACATCTCGCCCGCCTACCTGGAGCAGCTCAACCGGCTCTACGAGCAGTGGATCAACGGCTTCGCCCTCAGCCCGGTGCTGATCGTGCCCGCCGACAAGCTCGACTTCGTCGCCTACCCGTCCCACCTCGACCTGATCGTCCAGAAGATCACCGAGAAGCTTAGCGGCAAGGACGAAGTCTTTTTTCTAGCGGAGGAGATCGCGCGCGCCAGCGCGGCGTAGCGACGTAACCATCCTCTTATTGTGGGTTTTGTAGGGACACGGTATGCCGTGTCCCTCTGCTTTTCGGTACCGCCCACGCTTTTGAGTCGGTCCCTGCCGACACCTTCTTGAGTTGCTCAGTTGTAAAGTGCCGCACTAAGAGGGGAATCCATTCGGACGCGACCGATTGGGTCTGTAGGGGCGAGATACATCTCGCCCTGCTACGCGCTGCGAACACCATTCGGGTTTTCCATGCACGGTTTTAACCTGCGGCGATGTTCG
>JARRJX010000265.1:0-4239 GCA_037388645.1 Chloroflexota bacterium | reverse complement strand
TTCACGGCACTGACACGGACATAGCGGTATTCTTTGCCCGTATCCTGACTCGACGTGGTCATGATATCTGAAAAGTAGATCACGAATTGGGCATTCGTGGGGACCTCACGAGGTCGCGGACGCGCAGTCCTACGCGGACGCCTGGCAGGCCGTCCACAACCGGCCAGGCGTTATTCTCTCGACCGAGGATGTGACGGTGGGCGGCCAGCCCGCCGTGATGATCCCCGACCTGCGGGGCGGTTTTGTGCCCAACGATCCCTATCTCGACCGCACCGCCTTCGTGGTCGTCGGCGGGCAGAAGTATCGGATCGCCATGCAGCACGGCACCACTGGGGGCAGGGCCTTTGAGTCGGAGGCGCAATTCGCCTGGGAGACGGTCACCGGGACGCTCGTCTTCTTTCCGCCTGCCGTTGTGCAGGAGACGATCACTGCCGGGGCTGTCTGTCCTCAGCCAGGAGACGACTCCCGGCTGGTTGTGAACCGGTCGCGGGGCTACTGCTACCTCTATCCGGCGGATTTCGAGCCGTCCCCCGAAGTGACGGACGGGTTCACCCCCGGCCCGGGGCTGGGTATGGTGGTGAAGATGGAAAGTCGGCCTGTGTTCGCCATTGGCGTGTCCGGCGTGGCGGACGGCCTGACCCTGGATGAAATGGCTGCTCAGTACGAGGAAGACTATCTGATACAGGAGACGGTGATCGGCGGGCGGCCTGCCCTGATGTACCTTGATACCAGCACTTTCCCCGGCCCGGTACTAACCGGGCGCGTGCTGGCGAATGGCCTGGTCTACACCATCTGGGCCAGCCCCTACAATCTGGATCGCTACCCACAGATGGTGGCCGCCCTGGATCGCATCTGGGAGATGGCTGCCGGGTCGATGGCCTTCTTCAGCCCGTTTTGGTAGTCTGGTTGTGGTTGGCAGATTGGATTTAGCGTGCTCAACCCTTGAGCGCACTCACGGATTGAGCGCAGCAGCAGAGACCGCACAGCGGAAGCCGATGCCGGGCGTTCGTGCGTCGGGCAGCACGCCCAGGCGTGAGGTGCTGCGTGCCCAGGCGGCGTCCAGATTCCAGGCTCCGCCGCGCACCACGCGCTGCTTGCCGCCATCCAGCCGATCCGCAGTCCACTCGGCGGCGTTGCCCGCCATGTCGAGCACGCCCAGCGGGCTTGCCCCCAGCACGAAGCTGCCCACCGGGGCAAGCTGCGGCCAGCCGTCGTCGTAACCCGGCGTGATGTAGATCGGGTCGTCGGGCTGGCAGCTTTCGTCGCAGTAATTCAGGCGGCTGGGGTCCCACTCATCTCCCCAGGGATAGGCGGTCAGGGTGGCGTCGTCCGGGTGATAGCGGGCGGCCATCTCCCACTCGGCCTCGCTGGGCAGCCGCGCGCCGCGCCAGCGGCAGTAAGCAGCCGCCTCGTACCAGGTGACTCGCACCACCGGGTAGTCTGCGTAGGCCGGATCGTCGTAATACCGGCCCAGCACGTCCTCGGCAGGAGATTCTGGCCGTGGGCAGGCTCCGGCGTCGACGCAGGCTTCCCACTGGGCGTTGCTGACCTCAAGCTGGTCGATGTAATACGGGCTGAGGCCCACCGGCGAGAGGCCGCTCCGCTCAAGCGTGCCACCGGGCACGGCGATCATCGGATGCCCGGTCTGCATGATCGCCTCGACCGGGTTCGTGGGGCTGGAGACTGTCGGCGTCAACCCGACCGGGCCGGTGGGTTCAGCCGTCGCTGGCGGGGCGCTCACCGGCTCCCCCGCTGCCTGGGGAGGGGAGAATCCCGCTGTCACGATCAGCAGCCACAGATCGATGACGATGATCGTTCCTGCTGCCACAGCCAGCAGCGAGACGACAGTCAGCAGAGTCTGGTCGAGCGGTGGCATCTGGGGAAAGGGCAGCGGCTGGACGGCGCGCCCCCCTCGCACAGCAGGGACCGGGCGCGTATCGAATGTGTCGTCCGCATCCGGGACGGGCGGCCTGTTGATGCTTACTTTGGGGGCAAAGCCAGCCGGTTTAGGCCGTCCGGCTGCCCGCGATGCCCTCAAATGAGTTTGTCGGCGATTGCGGCGTGCCCTGATCATACCAACCGGTCCTGATAAATCCAATGGTGCACGTGCCCGGCACCCTCTCAATCCACTACTGCGACCACCTGGTCGGCATCCGATCCCAGCGGTGCCCGCGCAGCGCCTTTTTGAGGTCGGCGGGGAGTCGCTCCCCGTCGCTGACGCCGATGTTCATCTCGACGTGCTTCGGCTTGCGCATGCCGGGGATGATCGTGCTGACCGTCGGGTTGTCCAGGATGAAGCGCAGCGCCATCTCCGGCATCGACTGGCCCGCCGGGATCAGGGGGCGCAGCGCCTCCGCCCGGTCGACCGATGCGCTTAGGTTCTCCGGGACGAAGTAGGAGTTGCGCCAGTCGCCCTTCGGCCAGGTGGTCTCTTTGGTCAGGTTGCCGGTCAGCGTGCCCTCGTCGAATGGGACGCGGGCGATCACCCCGATGTCGTGCGCCTCGCAGGCCGGGAACAGCGCGTCTTCCGGGGCCTGGTCGAAGATGTTGTAGATCACCTGCACCGCGTCGATCGCCCCGCTGCGGATCGTCTGGATCGCGTTCTCCGGCTCCCAGCGGTTGATGCTGATCCCGACCGCCTTGATCAGCCCCTGGCGCTTGAGGTCGTCGACCGCCCGCTGCCAGCGTTCGTCCTCGGCCCAGCCATCCTCCCAGACGTGGAATTGTTGCAGGTCGATCGAGTTGATCCCCAGGTTCTCAAGGCTCTTCTCCGTGTATTCGACGATGTAGTCGGGCGGGAAGGTCTCGTCCAGCGTGAACTCAGGCCGCGAGGGCCAGATGCGGTTTTTAGGTGGGATTTTGGTGGCGACGTACAGCTTTTTGTCCGGGTGGGCGCGGACGAGCTGCCCCAGCAGCCCTTCGCTGTGCCCGTCGCCGTAGGCCCAGGCCGTGTCGAAGAAGGTGCATCCCAGCTCGACCGCCCGGTTGAGCGACCGCATCGATTCTTCGTCGTCCGAGCCGCTCCATCCGCCCATGCCCCACATGCCATAGCCGATCTCGCTCACCGACCAGCCAGCCCGTCCAAAAGTCCGATACTGCATTTGTGCTTTACCCCGTTTCTAGGTTGATCGCTTGCCTGGGTGTGAGCAGGCAGCGGTGCCTGTTCTCGTGGTTGTCCCCGCTTAGTATACCTGATCGAGGTATAATAGGCGCTGAGACCCCGAAAATGTGCAGCAGCCCTGGAGTGGTTAACCGATGAAACGATCAGAGATTAACGCCCTGATGGAAGACGCCGATCGATTCCTGCGCGAGCACCGCTTTTTGCTGCCCCCCTTCGCCTACTGGACGCCGGATGAGTGGGCGGCCAACAGCGGGCGGGCGCGCGAGATCGTCGAGTGTGGGATGGGCTGGGACATCACCGATTTTGGTCGAGGGGATTACGCCAGGTGCGGGTTGTTCCTCTTCACCCTGCGCAATGGCCGCCTGGAGAATCTGGAGGCGGGCAAGGGCAAGGTCTACGCCGAGAAGGTGCTGATCGTCGACGAGGGGCAGGTGACGCCGATGCATTTCCACTGGATCAAGACGGAGGACATCATCAACCGGGGCGGCGGCAGGCTGGTGGTCAAGCTCTACAACAGCACTGAGGAGGGTGGCCTGGCCGATACGCCCGTTCACGTCCGCCTGGATGGCGTCGAGCATACCCTGCCTGCCGGGGAGACGGTGCGGCTCGCCCCCGGCCAGAGCATCACCCTCACTCCCGGCCTGTATCACGAGTTCTGGGGGGAGGAAGGCCGGGTGCTGGTGGGCGAGGTCTCCAGCGTCAACGACGATCACACCGACAACCGCTTCCACGAGCAGGTCGGGCGCTTCCCCACCATCGAGGAAGACGTGCCGCCCCTCTACCTGCTGGTAGGCGACTACGAAAAATACGTTGGCTGAGGCGGCTTGATGGTCGATGCCGTTTGGCAGCCAATCGTATACCAATGATGGCATCGCCTGATACGTTAGCACCGGGTTTAATCAACACCTTCTACCACCGTGGAAAGCAGTCCACTTCAGCGGACATTTTATTTCTTAGCCGCATGGTTTTAACCTGCGGCGGTGATGGCATCGCCGGGCGATCCGCCTCCTCGTCTCCACTTGACGGCCCCGCCACCCAGACGTTATCATTGCCAGCCATGAACACACTCAGGTTTTCTACGCAAGTCCATTAACCGGGCGCGCCTCGCGCCCCTCCCC
>JARRJX010000264.1:0-4249 GCA_037388645.1 Chloroflexota bacterium | reverse complement strand
TGAAACCCGCTGCTCCCGTCGAGCCTGTGCTGAGCTGGCCCGCTTTCTTCCGGTTCTACGTGCCGCTGGCGCTGACCTCGCTGATCTTCCTGGTCGTCGAGCCAATCGGCAGCGCGGCGCTGAGCCGGATGAACGTCCCCATGCCGACCGCGCGCGAGTGGTCAAAGCGGATCAGCACGCCCTGGTTGAGGCGGCGAAAGGCGATCGCCCACGTCCAGGGCGTCATGATGCGCAGGCCGATGTGGGCAGGCTCGACGATCTCCTTCGGCACGCCGATGATCCCCTCGACCACCACGTAATACAGCGGAGTGAAGGCCACCAGGATGTGGAGGACGGTCAGGATCAGGCTGGCGATCATCATGAAGCGGCCCACTTTGACGTACGAGGCCCAGTCTTTGCTGAGCGCCGTGGAGGCTGCCAGCAGCATGATGATCGGCGCTTCGACGATCAGCGCGAGCGGCTCGACCACCCCACCGTACGCGGCGAGGTTGATCTCCGGCGCGGCCAGCCGGGCGATCACCGCGCTCAGCGCGGGCAGCTCGACCGACATCAGCAGCCAGCTGGCGGCCAGCGGCCACCAGGTGTGTAGGATATGGCTTGTCGATAGCTCTAGGGTGGCGGTGTTGGGTCTGCTCATGGCGTTGTGGGTTCCGTTGCGGATAGTCTACCTTACATTGCGCGGATAGCCACTCGCCGAAGGATGCAGCTATCCGCTCGCTTGATGGAACCCAGCCGGGGGTGTAATATGAGAAAGCGCCCGGCTTGATTGCCTATCGGAAAAGGCTCTGTGATGGAACTCTCGTTTATGCTCGCTGCCGATTATGCCAACGTCACCAACAACGGCAAGTTGAATGTGATGGGGATTTTCTCCAGTATCAACGCGACCAAGTTCCCGGTCAAACACCCCCAGATGTACATCATCGCTCAGTTGCGCGTCGGCCCGGCGGAATACGGGCGCAACTTCACCCTTGAGCTGAAGCTGATCGACGAGGACGCCGTCAACGTGATCGCCTCGGTCGTCACCCAGCGCACCGTGCCCACGCCGCCGCCTGACGCGCCCCGCCGCATCGGGCTGAACCACATTGTCCGGCTCAACAACCTCGAATTCCCCCAGCCGGGCACCTACCAGTTCTCGATCCTGGTCGACAACGACGAAAAAGGGGCGCTGGCAATCGAGCTAAACCCGGCCCCCGCCCCGCCGGAGCCGGAGGGCTGATCGCTCCAAAAAACACCCCGGCTTGCGCCGGGGTGCATCGGTAGCTGAGTCGTGCTGATCGGTCAGAACGCGCCCAGCACCAGCGAGGCGTTCTGCCCGCCCAGCCCGAAGTTGTTCGACAGCGCGATCTGCACGTCCGCGTCGCGCGCTTCGTTCGGCACGTAGTCCAGGTCGCAGTCAGGGTCGGGGGTGGTGAGGTTGATCGTGGGGGGCAGCACCTTGTCCACCAGCGCGACCACGCAGGAGATCGCCTCCAGCGCGCCCGCCGCTCCCATGCAGTGCCCGATCATGCTCTTGATCGAGCTGACCGGGATGTTGTAGGCTTCTTCGCCGAACAGGTGCTTGATCGCCAGCGTCTCCATCTTGTCGTTGAGCGGGGTGCCGGTCCCGTGCGCGTTGATGTAGCTCACGTCTACCGGGTTCACCCTCGCGTCCTCAATCGCCCAGCGCATCGACCGCTGCGCGCCTTTGCCCTCCGGGTCTGGGGCGGCGCTGTGGAAGGCGTCCGAGGAAGAGGCGTACCCCAGGATTTCGCAGTAGATGCGCGCCGAGCGTTTCAGCGCGTGGTCCAGCGTCTCCAGCACAAACACCCCTGCGCCCTCGCCCAGCACAAACCCGTTCCGCTCGGCGTCGAAGGGGCGGCTGGCCTGTTCAGGTGTGTCGTTGTGCCCGCTCGCCAGCACCGTCATCCCGTCGAAGGCGTCCAGGATGATGTCCACGATGACCGCGTCCACCCCCCCGGTGAAGACCATGTCCGAGCGGCCACGGCGCACCAGCTCAAACGCCTCGCCGATCGCCTGGGTGCCGCTGGCGCAGGCCGTCACCACCGTCGAGAGCGGGCCGGTTGCCCCGGTCAGCAGGCTCATGTAGTGGGCGGGCAGGTTGGGCAGGCCGTTGACCAGCTCTACCGGGTTGCACTTGCGCGCGTACTCCCGGAACCTGACGCCCATGTCGACCAGCATCTCAAACCCGGCGTTGGCCGTTCCCATCAGCACACCCACTCGATCCGCTTCCGGAGCCAGGCTTTCCCTCGTCACCCCGGCATCGTCCATCGCCATCTGGGTGGCGGCGTGGGCCAGCTGCGAGGCGCGCGACATCCGCCGCGAGAGCTTGCGGTCGATGTAGTCCAGCGGGTTGAAGTCCACTTCCCCGGCGATCTTGATGTTCAGGCGCTCCGTCGCGATGTTCTGGATTTTCCGGATGCCGGAGGTGCCCTCGACCACGTTGCTCCAGAACGACTTAAGCGTGCCGAGTGGTGACAGCGCCCCCAGCCCGGTGACGACTACCCGGGGGAGGCCGTTGCGTGTTAGCTCCATGGATGAAACCCTTCTATAGTCACAGATTTTCTGTTTATTGCGGCCCGCGAGCCAGCCGCCCCTATTATCGAATAGATGCACCGGGCGATCAAATAGCCATTGGTACTAGTCAGGCCCATCGATCACACCCTCGCTACTTTATAACGGTTTATGGAAGATTTGGTTGCTCCTTAGCGCCCGCCAACCCCCGGATAGGCCGCTGCGCCGGTTCAAACAGCCTCGCTCGTCCACCAGGCCAGGCCCGCGATGTGATTTTGTATGAAGCGAACATTTGTATCATAGTAGAAGCTGTCTTGCCGGTGGGAGGGAGCCGGTCAGGCCGGTTTTTTCGAAGGGGATTCGTTTTGCTCGCAAACTTCAAGAATACCTACCGATCGTATTCGTCAGAGTTCTGGATATTGATGGGCGCTTCGTTTATCGACCGGCTCGGCGATACGATGCTGATCCCGTTCTTTGCCCTGTACATCACCAGGAAGTTCGACGTTGGGATGACCGAGGCGGGGATTCTCCTGGGGTTGTACGCGCTGGCTGGGGCGGTCGGCAACATCCTGGGCGGTGGGCTGACCGACCGCCTGGGGCGCAAGACGATGCTGTTGGCCGGTCTGCTGTTGAGCGCCGGGACGACGCTGACGATGGGGTTTGTCAATTCATACGCCGTGTTCTTCCCGCTGGCCGTGCTGGTGGGGTTGGTGTCGTTCATTTCCCAGCCCGCCCGGCAGGCGATGGTGGCCGACCTGGTGCCAGAGGCGCAGCGGGCCGAGGCGTTTGGCATCTTTCGCGTGGTGATGAACCTCTCCTGGGTCTTAGGCCCCTCCATCGGCGGGCTGCTGGCCGGGCAGTCCTACGTGTATGTGTTCGTCGTTGACGCGATCACCAGCGCCCTCACGGCGGCGCTCGTGTTTGTCCGGCTGCCTGAGACCGGGCCGGATCGGTCGGCCAGCGGCGAGGGGGCGGAAACGGTTGTCCAGACTTTCGCCGGTTATCGGGTGGTGACAGCCAACCGCCTGTTTATGGCGTTTCTGCTGGTCTCCATGCTGCTCCAGGTGATCTACAACCAGCTCTACAACACGTTGTCGGTGTATCTGCGTGACTTGCACGGCCTGCCGGCGCAGGGTTATGGCCTGCTGATGAGCATCAACGCTGGCACGGTGGTGCTCTTCCAGTTCTGGGTGACGCGCCGCGTGCGGGATCGGCCACCGATGCTGATGATGGCGGTTGGCGCGGCGCTGTATATGGTCGGCTTCACCATGTACGGGTTTGTGACCACCTTCGTATTCTTCACGGCAGCGATGGTGATCATCACCGTTGGGGAGATGGTCGTGCTGCCGGTGTCCCAGGCGTTCGTCGCCAACCTCGCCCCGGATGATATGCGGGGTCGTTACATGGCGGTTTTTGGTATTTCGTGGGTGATCCCCGCCTCGATTGCGCCCGGCCTGGCCGGGTTGATCCTCGACAACTACAATCCGAACTGGGTATGGTATGGGGGAGGCGTCATCGCGGCGCTGTCGGTCGCCGGGTTTGTCGGGATACATCTGGCGACGCGCTCGCGGTGGGAAGCGGCCTCCAGGTTGGATGCGCCGGAGCTGGCGATCACCGAGGTCGACCCCTAGCCAGAGGCACCTGAGGATGGCCCCAACAGACGCCAGATGACGGCCCGGTGAATGCCGGTGGCGGAAAGTCAGTGGTAGCGCTCCCAACGCTATGTGCATTGTCACAC
>JARRJX010000263.1:0-6454 GCA_037388645.1 Chloroflexota bacterium | reverse complement strand
CAGCCCCTTACACCGCGCCGCCGCGCGCCCGAATCTCGGCCCGGAAGGCGAGAGTCGCCAGGGCCATGCCCAGCACCGCAAACCCAACCAGCACCAGCGCCGAGAGCCAGCCGGGCATCTGCCCCACGTAACTCACGCCGTACATCAGGCGGCGCAGCGTGTCGATCACGTAGGTGGTCGGGTTGAGGCGGGCGATCCAGCCCATCCAGGACGGGAGCACGTCGAGCGGGTAGAAGGCGTCGCTGGCGAACAGGAGGGGCAGGTCGAGGGCGATCAGGCCGTGGTAGCCGAGCGTGCTGCTGACGACGGCGGCGACGGCCAGCGCGAGGCCCGCGATGCCGAGGGTGTATAACGCCGCGAACAGCAGCGCCAGCCCCCACGAAGCCGGGTCCGGCGCGAGGCGCGCGCCAAAGGCCAGCCCGATCAGGACGATCACGAGCGCCTGGAACAGGCCCTTGGTGACCGTGCTCAGCGCGTTCGCCAGCAGGATGCTGTAGCGCGGGATGGGGGCGACCAGGTATTCCTTGACGATGCCACGCAGGCGCTCGTCGAGCAGGGTCGCGCCACCGGCGACCGCGCCCGCCAGCGCGCTGAGCGTGATGATGCCGGGCAGCATGAAGCCGATGTACCCCGCGCCAGACACGCCGCCGCCGGAGGACGACTGAGGGAGCAGCCCTCCGCCGCCCGCCTCCAGCATGGCCTGCATGCCCACGCCAAACAGCACCACCCACAAGACCGGCTGGAGGAGCATGCCAAAGGTGGCCTCGCCATTGCGGAAGAACTTGGTCATATGTTTGTGCCACAGGTCGAAGGTCGCGGTCATGGTGGATTCCTTGGGTTGGGTGGAGAGATCACACGTCGCGCAGGGCGCGCCCGGTGTGCCTTAGAAAGACATCAGCCAGGGTCGGGCGGGCGACGGCGATGAACTCGATGCGGAAGCCGCTCTGGTTGGCGCAGGTGACGATCTCCGGCAGGCGGCGGTTGCCCTGATCCACGCCGACCTGGATCAGGCCGTCACCCCGGTGGATGGTCTGGACGAAGGGCATCTCACCCAGCGCCTCGACCAGCGCCTCAGACTCGCCCGCCCCCTGGATGCGGATCACGTCCGCGCCCATCCCGGTGACCAGCTCCCTGGGCGTCCCCTCGACGATCAATTTGCCGTGGTCGACGATCGCCACCCGGTCGGCGAGGGTGTCGGCCTCCTCCATATCGTGGGTGGTGAGCAGGATGGTCAGGCCGCGCCGGGTGCGCAGCGTCCCCAGATACTCCCACACTTTGGCCCGGTTCTGGGGATCGAGGCCCTGGGTCGGCTCGTCGAGAAAGAGCACCTCCGGGTCGGTCATCAGGCCACGGGCCAGCTCCAGGCGGCGCTTCATCCCGCCGGAATAGCCCTTGACGAGGCGCGGGGCGGCCTCGTCCAGCTCGACCAGGGCGAGCAGCTCGGCGATCCGCCTGGCCCGCTCGGCGCGCGGCATGCCGTAGAGCCTGCCGTGGTAGTCGAGCACCTCCTGGCCCCTGAGGTCTTTGTCGAGCACGGTCTCCTGGAAGGTCACGCCAATGCGGGCGCGCACCTGAGCGGACGCGCTCACGACGTCGTACCCGGCGACGGTGGCCGTCCCAGCGGTCGGGCGGAGCAGCGTGGTGAGCATCGAGACGGTGGTGGTCTTGCCCGCCCCGTTCGGCCCCAGGAGCGCATAAATCGTGCCGCACGGCACGTCCAGATCGAGGCCGTCTACGGCCAGGATGTCGCCGTTGTAGCGTTTGGTCAGCCCGCGCGCGGTAATTGCCGTATCACTCATCTGTCGTGGATTCCTCTACGAGGTGGTTCACAATATGTCGTTCTGAACGTAGCGTCATCGGCGGCATTTGTCAAAGGGAGGGGGAAGGCGACCATCGCCGCAGGTGGTGAATGTCAGGTATCGAACTCAACCATTGGGAAGAGGCGGATCGTAATTAGCCCTCATCCCGACCCGACCTTCGGTCGGGCCTCACTTCTCCCTCATGGAGAAGGGATACTTCAGCCCCCTGGAATACCCAGCGTGGATTTCACCGGCCTCTAGCATATTTGTCTTTGGTTAAGGTAGAATTTATGTGCTGTATTCTTTACTCGACGTTTACCGCGCGGCCCTAGCAGCGCCGATCGCCGCGGAAAGAGGAGCCAGTGGACATACTCGACAAAGAGTGGCACGTATTCATCGGCCAATCGTGGATCGGCACGCTGACGCCCACCGGGGCGGACGACGACTGGTATTATGCGGATTTCACGGAGGGAGACGCCTGGGGGAACTTCGCGCCCTGGTTCCGGCAGGCCGTCGATGCGTTCAACGCCGGGGACGACACCGCCTGGCAGGGCATCTACGCACAACTGATCGCGATGGGGCTTGAGATGCGGTCCGACGACGGGGAGAGCTACAGCAGCTTCACGCTGTACGTCGACGGCGACTCGGCCTGGTTCGTGGTCTGACCGGCCCATCCAGCCCACCCTGACGAACCGGCGCGGACTCCGAGCAGATTCGAAAAAGATCGTTCTGGTGCCTGACGGATAGACGTTATGACCACACCCTCACCCGCCATACAGGAAATCCTGGACAACCTGCCCACCCGGCCCGGCGTGTACCTGATGAAGGACAAGCAGGGCACGGTGATCTACGTGGGCAAGGCGGTCAACCTGCGCAGCCGGGTGCGCTCGTACTTCCAGCCGAGCACGCTGCGGATGGCGGCCAGCAAAACGGCGCGCCTGGTGCACGAGGTGGCCGACATCGAGATCATCGTGGTCGACTCCGAGCTTGAGGCGCTGCTGACCGAGATCAACCTGATCAAGTCGCACCAGCCGTACTTCAACGTGCGCCTCAAAGACGACAAGCGCTACCCCTACATCAAAGTCCACTGGGCGGAGCCGTTCCCCAAGGTGACGATCACCCGGCGGATGGTTCAGGACGGCTCGCGGTATTTTGGCCCCTACACGAACGTGCGGGCCGTGCACCACACGCTGGACGTGCTGCGCAAGGCGTTCCCCTACCTGACCTGCGACCGGGAGATCACCGGGCAGGACGCGCGGGCGTGCCTGTATTACGACATCAAGCTGTGCAACGCGCCCTGCATCGGGGCGGTCGACCAGGCCGAATACCGGGGGATGATCGAGGGGCTGATGGAGTTCTTGCAGGGGCGCTCGGACGCGATCGTGGTGCGGCTGCGGGAGCAGATGGAGGCCGCCTCGGAGCGGCTCGACTACGAAGGGGCGGCCCGCCTGCGCGACCAGCTCCAGGCGCTGGAGAAGGTCTCGCAGCGGCAGAAGGTGGTCTCGGCGACGACGGTCAACCAGGACGTGATCGCCTTCGCCCGCGAGCAGGGCGACGCCTGCGTGCAGATTTTCTTCATCCGCTCCGGGAAGATCATCGGGCGGGAGCACTACCTGCTGGAAGGCACCGACGGGGAGGACTCCGCCGAGATCATGGGGGGGTTCGTCAAGCAGTTCTACGACCAGGCCGCCGAAATCCCGCCGGAGGTGCTGCTGCCGCACGAGGTGGAGGAGGCGGCAGTCATCGAGAGCTGGCTGCGGGCGAAGCGCGGCCACAAGGTGGTGCTGCACGTGCCGCACCGGGGGCAGAAGCGCGAGCTGGTGCGGATGGCCTCGGAGAACGCGGTGGAGACATTGGCGATGCTGCGCGCCCAGTGGCAGGCCGACACGCACCGGCAGGAGACGGCGCTGCAAGAAATCCAGGAGGCGCTGGGCCTGGCCGAGCCGCCCAACCGGATCGAGTGTTACGACGTGAGCAACACGCAGGGCACGGCGATCTCGGCGAGCCGGGTGGTGTTCGTGCAGGGGGTGCCGCGCAAGAGTGAGTATCGCAAGTTCAACATCCGCTCGGTGAAGGGCCACGCGGACGACTACGCCTCGATGCGCGAGGCGCTGGAGCGGCGCTTCCGGCGCTGGCAGGAGAGCCAGGAGGAGGAGCCGAGCGACGACCTGCCCGGCCAGCGAAACGACCCGACCTGGAGCCTGCTGCCGGACCTCTTGATCGTGGACGGGGGCAAGGCGCGACGAGGCGCACCGCTTCGCGATCAGCCAGCACCGGGCGCGGCGAGTGAAGATGGGCATCGCAAGCCAACTGGACGCGATCCCCGGAATCGGGCCGACGCGGCGCAAGGCGCTGCTGGCGCAGTTCGGGTCGCTGAAGGCGATCCGGGAGGCGAGCGAGGACGAGATCGCCGCGGTGCAGGGGATCGGGCCGGAACTGGCGGCGGTGGTGAAGGAGACGCTGTAGTGCCTCACCTTTCTATTCGCGGCTGTCCCATTACTTCTGTGTAGGCTTTGAGAAAGTGCGCCCAATAGCCCTGCCAGATGCCGTACCGCTCCGCGATGGCACGAAGCTCTTCAAATGAGACCTCACCATAAACGGGAACCGCGGCGCGGAGCATCCCCTTATTGAACGTGCTTTCCGGGTCTTCGAGCAGCGCCCGCTGCATCCGCCCCAGCCCGCGTGCCAGCACAAAGGTGGCCGACCAATCACCAATCCCCTTGATTGCCAGCAGCCACGCTTTGACCTCGTCGTAGGGCGCGTCAAGGAGAAAGTTATCCTCTACCGTCAAGAAGGCCGCAATGACCTCAAACAGGTAAGCGGCCCGCCGCTCATTGCCAAGCAGACTCGCCAACTCGTGCCGATCGAGCGGCTGGAAATCATCCGCCTGAGGGAAGGCTTCAAACGGTCGGCCCTCGCATACTGCTGGCTGGCTGAAGCGATCAACCAAGGCCTGTTTCATGCGGCGGGCCTGGGCCATCGGCTGCCGCTGTGCCAGCACGGCCCAGGCAGCAACTTCGAACGGACTGGGGAATTTCACCTGACGGTAGCCGTGGAGCGCGGGCATAACCGTCTCTTGGAAAGGCGTGTCCTGGCGCGCCAGCGCATAGAACTCGGCCAGGTCTTCGCAGATGCTCAGCGAAAACCGGATCCGCTTCTCGATTTGAGCAAGCTGGTGATCCGTCAGCGCCGTGTCGGCCTGAACTTTCATCACAAGGCGGGGCCGGTCAGTCGTCCCTACCGATTCCAGATCGACGACTGCGGTGATGTTTGAGAGGCGAACCCCTTTGATCAGGCGGTTCGGCGCGATGACCTGTTCTTTCTGCGTTGCCGGGAAGCCCGCCAGAAAACGCAGTGATTGGGTGAAATCGAACGGTGGATGTGGCTGAACCTCTAATTCGGCTAGCAAAACATACCTCCTGAACCTGTTCCTGAGCAGATCGCTTGACAACACACATATTATCAATTACGCTGATAATCAGTATAACTGATTATATTGTGGGAGACCCGTCATGTCAAACGACAGTCACTTATCCGATCTACTGCTGGCGCTGGATTATTTCCCGATGGACGAGGATACCCCCGACGACCTGCTGCCTTTTATGGGCTTCCTGATCGCGAAGGCCGCCCAGACCATCGTCGAAACGGTCGACGAGAGCATGGCGTCGTTTGGGATTAGCTCAAGGCATTACGGGGTGATGCTGATGCTGTCGCGGCATGATGGGCTGCCTCAGGTGGCCGTTGGCGAGAAGCTGCGGATCGACCGCACGACGATGGTCAAACTGGTGGACGATCTAGAAAAACAAGACCTGGTCGAGCGCCGCAGAGACCCACACGACCGGCGGGCCTATGCGCTGTCACTCTCTGAAAAGGGGCGCGAGATGCTGCCGGAAATCAGCAGACGTGCGGTTGAGGTCGAAAGGGCATCCCTTGCCAGCCTCAAGCAGGATGAAATCAGGCAGCTATTCCGCATTCTGCTCAAGCTGGTGAAAGGCACTCGTACCACCTGAGCCTTCACACGCCCGACAAGACCAATGCCTGAATTACCGATACGCCGAATCCCATTCTGCCGATCCGGCGAATCTGCGATACAATCCGGCGCATGGTCAAGGTCATCATCCTACTACGGTGTATTCGGGGCCGGGCGGGCTGGTGCCGTTCCGCACGGCGATCGAGCTGACCTTCTCCGACCGGGAGTCGCTGGAAGCGGCCCTGACCAGTGAGGCGGGCGTGGCGGCGGGCAACGCGCTGCTCAGGCTGGCCGGGCTGGACGCCGTCACCCTGTTTGCGGACGTGATGGAAGAGGACTTCCCCCGCGAGAGCGGCTCACCCCCCGCGCCATAAAGCAAGCCGGATGCCAAGCGAATCCCCCCGCCTCCCCGCCTTCCTCTCGCGCGTGACATCCTCGCGCCTGATCCGGAAGATCGCGCCGCTGGCAGCGGTGGCCGTGCTGTCGCTGACCGCGATCCACCCCTCGACTTTCCGCTCACTGCCCGATTCGCCGGATGGACAGCTTCACCTCTACCGGCTGGTGGCGTTCGACCACGCCGTGCGTCGATTGCCTGCCGTATCCGGCGCTGCAATCGGGTCAAACCGGATGGGTCCGCCATGCCGGGCCTGAGGCGGGCGCAGGGCGGCATCCGGCAATCGGTCGA
>JARRJX010000262.1:0-4265 GCA_037388645.1 Chloroflexota bacterium | reverse complement strand
GGTGAAGTGACAATGGCCTTCCATGAAAGGTAGCTGCCCACTGAAACCGGGCTTCCTGGCGATTCAGGAAAAACTAATAACTTTTTCACGAGTCGAGATACCTCGTCGCCAGGATGTGCGTATATAATGTATTTGACGCGCCGTTCATTGGGCGTATCTACGCACGCCAATTCATACAGCCCAATGACAGGGAAGCAAGATATACTTTGTGACGACATTCAAACCACTTTCCTGTTTCTATACGACAATATTCGAGCAGCTACGCGCTTGGCCCATTTGGCTTCCGTCATTTGCTCTTTAGCCAGCGCCTTTCTTAATTGATTGTAATGTTCACTATAAAAGTGTTTAGAAGGTGGAAAATGGAAATTCGGCAGTTCCTACAAGCACTCAGGCGCAATTGGTGGATCGTTGTTGTCATGTTGCTGCTGAGCACAGGCATTGCCTTGATCTTCAGCTTTTCCCGGACACCGGTCTACGAAGCGACGGCCAAGTTAGTGGCTACCCCCAGTTTGCAGGTGTCCAATACAAACGACCTGCTCTACAGTCTGGATACACTTTCCGACCGGACTACGCTGGTAACCACTTACTGTAAGATCCTGGAAAGCCAGGGGATTATCCAGACGGCGGTTGCGCAGCTCAGCCTGCCAGCAAACATCGTCGCCCAATATGGCATCGCTGACGCCGCGCCAGCCTATTCCGTCGACTGCGTGGTGATCCCCGATTCGAGCGTTCTCCAACTGACCGTCCAGGCCCCTTCGGCAGCGCTTGCTACCGAGCTGGCGGCCACGATCGGCGACCTGGGCATCGATTACGTCAAATCCCTCCAGGAGGTTTACGAGCTGCGCATCCTGGATGCGCCGACCGCGCTGTCCAAGCCGGTCTCGCCCGACCATCTGGTCAATGGTGCCCTGGGCATGGCAATCGGCCTGTTGGGCAGCCTGGCGATTGTTTTCCTCAAGCAAACACTGGCAAGCGACCTCGTCGACCGGTCGATCCTCGTCTCCGCCCGCCCAACTCAGCGGAAGCTGGTCGCCTCGACGGTTGGGCCTGAGACTCGCTCTTTCGGGCCTGATACGGCGAAAATCCTGGTGGTGGACGACAGCATAGACATCACCGAAATGCTGGAAGTGCAACTGATGTTAGAAGGATACCAGGTGCAGGTGGCAGCCGATGGCGAATCAGCCCTCCATGTCGCCCAGGCCTGGGCACCTGACCTGGTCCTGCTGGATGTCAAGATGCCGGGCATGGATGGCTTCGAGGTGGCGCGCCGGATGCGCCAGATCGACAAGACCGCTACCGTGCCGATCATCATGCTCACCGCCAAGTCGAGCATGGCGCACAAGGCGGTCGGCTTCGAATCAGGCGCGGACGATTACATCACCAAGCCGTTTGAGGTGGACGACCTGAGCCTGCGCATCGCGTCTCACCTGCGCCGGGTGAGGATGCTGGGGGAGGGCAAGCTTGCCGCCAATGGCGACAGCGCGGCTGGCACGGCGGTTGCCGTTGACTCCTACCCCTATACCAACTCCGCCGTCGTCAAGGCGTTCCACAAGATACTTGAGGAGCGCGGCGAGAAAGAGTATGTGGACGACTATCTGATGTTGGCCGGGCTGGGACACCTGGCGGAGCCGGAGGCCTCCTCCGAGCCTTACGCCGGGCCGGACATCATGACTCTGCCGAACCTGAGTGATGATATCAAGGCTGATGTGCTGGCTGAACTGGAATCGTAGTCAGGGGTTAGCTGGAAAGGTCACCTGGCTGCGTGCCAGGTGGCCTGCGAGGGCGGAAGAGGAAATTATCTTAGCCGCTCGATCCTGATCTGGGATTAAGAAGATCGATGAGGGGACTTTAATATCCTTCCGACGTAATTGTAAGGCAGCCTTCGTGGCTCCCCGTCAATCCGGGCAGCTCGCCGCCTCGCCGAAAAAGACGACCGACTCCCGCACCGCGTCCCACTGGCTCACGCCCATCAGCGGTTGGATCGACCCCCCCTCCCGCACGGCAACCACCTCATACCCGGCGATTGACTCGCCGTCCGGGGTGCAGATCGGCAGCAGGCCCCACGCCGCCGCCCGCTCGTCGCCGGGGTCGAGCAGCAGGATTTGCCGACCGTTCGCCAGCAGTGCGTCAGGCTCGAGCTGGGGCGCGGCGTCCGCCCAGGCCAGGTAATAAGGCGCGGGGCCGGGCGGCGGGTTGACCTGCTCCGGCGTGACCACCGTCAGCTCGACCGGGGGACGCGCCGCCAGCGCCAGGTAGCGCACCGCCCAGCTGTAATAAAATGCCGCCGAATCCGGGTGGGGCATCAGCAGCCACGCGCCCGGCTCGACCTGCGCCAGCAGCGCCAGCCCGTTGACCTCGTAGGCGGTGTCCTCGCTTTGATCCACCAATGGGATGTTGACGAAAAAGCTCAAAACCAGCAGGGCTAGCCCCACCGCCGTCAGCGCCGCCGGGTAGGCGTAGTCGGCCCACATCTGCCCCTTCAGCGTGAAGCGCCGCGAATCGCGCTTCAGCAGCAGCCACAGACGCAGCGCCCCGTAGCCCAGCAGCGGCGCGAACAGCACGTAGCAGGGCGTCAGGAAGTCGTGCCAGTCCGGGATGTCATAGCCCATCACGAAGGCGTATTCCGCCCCGATCCCGATTAGCAGCAGCCAGGCGGCTTCGGCGTCCTTCTGGAGCAGGTCCCAGGCCCCTGCCACCCCCAGGATAAGCCCCCAGGGCATGAACTGGCGGCCCCACGCCCCCATCGATTCCGGCAGCCGGGCCATGATCGCGCGCCGGGGCAGCCCAAACATCGCCTGCTTGAACGGGCCGCCAGTCAGGTAGTCGAGCAGCGGGCCGCGCACGTAGTCGAGCAGGTTGGGCAGCGGGCCGGGGCAGTAGTTGCAGAACGGCGGGTTGGCCGCCGCCCGCAGCGGGATGTAGAGGTACTGCGCCGCCGCCAGCAGCACGATCCCGGCGGTGATCAGCAGGTTGACCGGGCGGGTGAGCTTCGTCTGATCGGTGATCGCCACCGCGTACAGGAACATCGGCAGCAGCAGGATCATGCTCAGGTGGTTGCCGAAGCTCAGTGCGTAGAGGGCGGTAGCCGCCCAGTAAGCGGCGGGCTGGCGGGTCTGGTGCCAGGTCAGCAGCAGGTAGCCGACCGCCGCCACGTACAGCGAGTTGAGCGCGTACAGCTCGGCGATGTTCGCCTGGTACCAGAAGCGCGGGGCGATCACCAGCGTCAGGCTGGCGAACAGGCTGGCGGGGAAATGGTGCGACAGCCGGTAGCACAGCAAATACACCACGCCCACCGCCGCCGCCGCGCACAGCGCCGAGAACAGGTTGAGCCGGTAGGCGGCGCTGTGGCCGGGCAGGATCGCCATCATCAGCCGCCCCAGCATCAGGTACTGCGGGCTGCCCGGCGGGTGGATCACCCCGCCAACCAGGGCGGCGGTGTGCAGCTCGATGCTGTCGATTGACGGGCCAACACCCGGGTGCAGCGTTCCCAGGTAAATGCCCAGCGCCAGCAGCGCGGCGGCCAGCGCGGCGAGCAGCACGATGTGCGGGATCGGTTCGTGGTCGGTCGAGTCAGGTGCGATCACGCCAGGCTCCAGCGGCGATCAGATACCGGGTGACAATTGTGCCGCGCGTGCCGGGCGGCGGCAAGTGGCTTTTAGGCGGGACCCTGCCTACAGCGCGTCCGGCAGCCAGGTGGGCGCGATCTCTTCCTCGACGTGGGCGAGCCGCCACTCCATGCATTTCTCCGCCAGCAGGCGGGCCGCCTCGTAGTAGTCCGGCTCGCCGCGCCGCTCGGCCTCATAGGTGACGTAAGGGCCGAGCTTCGCCCAGGTCTTGACCACTATCGGGTTCACCCAGCCGATGATCGCATCGTCCTTCACCCAGTCCTGCTGCAGCAAAAATCCGAGGTGGTCGAAGGCGTTCAGCACCAGCTTCATGTAGCGGCGGCCCGCCTCGTCAAGCTGGGTCAGCCCGACCGCCGGGTTGGGGTCGAGGTGCTGGTAGATCCAGCGCCGGGCCTCGATGTGCTCGTTCGACATCAGCCGCTCGAAGACCTGGTTGTACACGTCCAGGTTGCGGCTCTCGATAGCCAGCAGGCGCTGGTCGACCGCCTCGCTCAACTGCACCAGGGCCATCACGCCGCCGCCAACCGCAATCGCAAAGGTGGCCGCGCTCGACAGCCCTTCTATCGCCGACCAGAAGCTCGCCTGGTCTTCCGTGGGGCCGAGCAGCCCCCACATCAGGCGCACCAGCACAAACCACCC